>CAJCIZ010000117.1 GCA_903970525.1 Myxococcales bacterium
GTTGATGAAGGCGGTGGGCCTTATTGGCGTCATGCAGCCAGTGAGCTCGACCATGCAAGATATGACTCTGTTTGCAAACAGCTCTTTAAATTTATAACCGAGAACTAATTGAATTAACCCACAGATTCTTTTAACGAACCACCATTTCTTGCAGCATGGTGCAGCGGGGTGTCCCCATTTTTATCTTTTTCATTTACGTCTATTATTCCACCATTTACGAGAAGCTCTTCTGCTCGATGAAAATCATTTCTTATTACAGCTATACCTAGCTGCGTCGAAATAGCCTCTTCTTTAAGTTTAGCTTTCTTCTTATATTGATAAAATGCATATAATGCACCAAAAATTGTTAACGTTTGAGAGATAGTTGTTGTTGTATAATAGAAGGTCTTTTGTTTATTGTGAAAATTACGTTTTTGATCATTATCGTCATTACGATATTCACTGATATCAACATGCCCTTCTCTCATCCATTTTTTTATGGTTGCTTTCCTATTGATAGTAAAATTACCTACCATTGGTTTAGGCACATTCCCAGAAGTGAAACTTCTTAAGCCTGGAAAAGAAGGAACAGCTGAAGACTTATTGTTTGAAGGTAACAAACTTTTTAGTGCTCTTATGCTACACATAACAATCTCATCCATACATTTGCATCAAATTATAGATTTATAATGTATCATTGTTTTTAATATTGATCAACACTTGTCCTTCCGATTGCCCGTTTTGATTATCGAAAAAGCTACATTTGGTGTAAAGGAAAGTAGATTTTTTATTCTTAGTTGATACCTTCTCTATTTCTATCACTCCAAAAAATTCCTTTGGATGAATAGGCTTATAGTATCTGCTATTGAATTTGACAATATAAAAATGAGTAAGTTGCTGTTGCAAGAACTGTGCCATGTTCCAATCGGTAAATATATCAAGTAAATGATGTTTCACAGACATCGCTAAAAGATAATAAGCTAATTGGTTATAACATAGATTAAATTCTACAGCATTAAAATGGCCAGTATCTTGAATATAACAAGATCTAATGATTGAAAACTCCCCTTTCGCCATCAAGGGTGTGCACCCTTGCTTGTTATCCTCACCAACATAAACATTTGCTGTACGCAAATAGTGGCAATTTGAGTAATAAGGGGAAAGCACGCGCTCTAATAATTTATCGTCACAATACATGTTTCACCTTTTTAGCTATGACTGTGTTTTATCAGGAATGGCGACTGATTTTTCGGCATTTTAATGATATTGGTCATTATACCACAACAATATGTTTATTAAACCGTTACGAAATGGGATCAAATAGAAGAATAAAATCAAATGCTGCTTCACAACATATCCCTTGGCGTAGTTAATTAAATATTCTTAATAACACATTGTTTTGAAGTGGCATTTAATCCCATTCTTGGGTCATAGAACATGCAGAGCTACCCTATTCATTAATTAGCTAGCTTTATAGTTGGCTCTAAACTTGCATGTTCTGAAAGAATTTCTCCGGTTGAAAGGCCTATAGCAACTTGATGGGTTTGACTACCTATATCTATACAAACGCGAATTTCAAATGCAGCTGATATTTATCTACTACTGAATAATATAGATATCACCCAAGAGCCACGTCTACATACAGAGCCACAAAATCGGCACCATCCCGGTGGGCTTCTACGGATGATGCAAGTAACGAAGGCGGCATTTCAAGTATAGCCATACTTTTTCAAGTAGCGGACACTATAAGCCACATCTCCGTCAGTGCGTATAATATATTTCTGACGAAGTCATCACCTGCTAAAATCCGATGGTAGACACCTTAGATTTTTATCAGGTAATAATTCAAGATAGCTTATCTGTTGTGTCAGCTCGTTTATCTCATTCGTGTATTTCAAACTATAAGCCAATTTTTTGGCGCTTAATTGAATCATTTTGGGAATCATCTTCGGTCAGATCTATCACCTCTCCTTTTGTCATCGCAGTCTGTTTAAACGTGTTGGTATAGATGACTTACGATGAGTTTGACATGATCGTGACAAGCTTTGCTCTATCTCTACGGGCAAAGAAATTAAAGGGAAATACAGGGGTCCAGTACAAAGTTGATAAATCTCATTCATTTATTTGCTGGGATTGCAGTGGCCAAGTCTGCTATTTTTCAACTATATTACGTGAACCACGAGATTCCGTTCACAAGCCAGAAATGTTGTTTATTATTTTAAAAACAAGTATAATTCAGAGCATTTATTAATCAACAGCCAGTCCCATCGGTGTTATATGTCTATGTCACACGCAAGAAACGATCCACTACAGGCAGTTGTTAATTCATTGGTTCCTATGCCCTCCAATGAAATTCGTGAGAAGTGTTTAGAGCGCGGTCAACAACAATTTATTGTATTCGATGTTGAAAAAATTCGTTCACATTTAAAAAATAAGCAATATCACTTAACGCATAATCATGAAGATGTGAGCAAGCGGTCTATTTAGAACTGTATCACCCCTTTCCCGCTGCTAAGCAATTTTTAAAATTTTAACTTTTGGAAGATTGATATTCCACGGCAACAAGGACTCATAATCCTCGAGAGTTTTGC
>CAJCIZ010000118.1 GCA_903970525.1 Myxococcales bacterium
GGATATGAGTTAGGCGCAGAACAGTTTAAAAATCACAAAGGCGAATGGCAAATTGATGATAAGAAAGCATCTTATTATGCTTTCGTTCCCGATCACTCTCGTAACAAATGGCCGCGTGAAGTCGATTTAAAAACACCATATTTGCAATTAGGTGAGTTGATTTTTTCTACCGGAAAAATGTTATTAGATGTCATAGGATTAAATGAGGCTATCGGTTTAAACCATGATGGCTTAGTCGGTTATGGCAGAATGTTGCATTATCACAAAGAAAACGATGCCACTTATGCGAACCCTGATTGGTGTGGTGCGCACTTAGATCATGGTGTTTTTACGGGCTTAGTGCCTGCGTATTATTTTCGTGATGGCATAGAAGTCGATGAACCAGAAGAAGCAGGTCTTTATATTCAGCCTAGTGATGGACAGGTATTAGAAAAAATTGATGCGGCAGATAAGTCTCTATTATTGTTCCAAGTCGGTGAATTTGGGCAATTGGCTTCACACGATAGAATCAAGGCAACACGTCATCAAGTTAAAAAAGCGAAAGGCGGTATTGAGCGTTATACTTTTGCGTTATTTTATTCGGCGGATGATCAGTTTGTGATTCAATCCAAATCCGCATTAACTGCAGACGCACGCTATACTACACATCAATCTTCTGATGGGAGCATCAGCTACCAAAAATGGCAGGCAGCCTCGTTTGATCGTTATAGGGCAAAATGAAGGCAAGATTCACCCCAGACATTCTTGAAGCATTTGGCTTGTATGTTTTATCCAATTCACTTCAGACCATTTATTCGAAAGATCCAGAAGGCGGTATCATTGATATTGATCTGGATAGGCTTGCGAACCAACAACCTTGTTTCAAGAGTCTAGAAGATCAACCCAACACGCCGCAATTAAAAAAAATTATTATCTGTGATTGGTCGTTGCCATTTGTGCAATACAATGATGACACCATCTTGTTTTGGAATATGCTGCTGTGTTTTAAGAACGCGGGCTGTGAACTTTATGTCTGGCAAGGCGATAGTTTGATTGAGATCACAGATTATGATAGTTTTAGTTTTGCCTTATTGAAGCTGACACCGGCAAGTCTTAAGGAAATTGAAAAAACAGCTTTGGAACAACGCGAGTGGGCATCAGATCAGCTTTATTTGTATGATTATTTTAACAGCCGAAAATTGTTAGCTCAGCTCATCAGAGACTATCCTTTTCAAATGTTTCAGTTTAATTATAAAGATGAGTATTTCTATAACGATCTCTTGGCGTTTGATCGTGTAATCTATATTCGAGATTTATTGCATATCGATACCATCACTCTGCAGAAAGCACTTGAGAGTACAAGATCTCAGTCAATTCAAGTCATTCATCTTGCGGATTGGTCTGATCGTGCTCTGACAATTCTTGAGTTAGTTCAGCGCTATCATCCTGAAGCGAGAGATATCAGTGTTGAAGTATTTGAGGGTTATCAAAAGCAGCTACACAGATTGGCAAGTTGCAGGCAGGACTGGCATTTAGTATCAATTATTCTCCCAAGAAATGTACTGAAACGAGTCGATTTTAAGGGTGTGCTCACATTTAAGCATCTTGAAAAAATTTTTTGTAAATCCTGGGAGAGTAACAATTTAATAGAGGTCTTATCTCATAAGAGTTTTGATGGTTCTGCACTTCGTGAATTGTATATTCATTCGGATCATATGGGAGTTAGTGATGTAGACTGGGATAGTATTGATTTGACAAATCTTGAGCGACTGACTTTTCCAGTAACAGAGGACTATGAGAGTGTCTATGACTTATTTTTTCTTCTGTCAATTAATCATGGCTTAAAATCATTACATATCAATAATTGGATTAACTTCTCTCAAGGTTATGAGGATGGAAATTCTAATGCACACGTAGATGAATTACTCAATAGTTGGGACAAGTACCCTGGCATCAACCTCCAGTTAGAGACACTTATTTTACAGGGCTCACTCGCGAGTGATGGTACGTCAAGTACTAATCAGTATGAATTTCTGCGGCGTTTTATTGGCGCGACAGCCGCTACTGTTAGAAAATTATTTATAGATGTAGAGCACGCAGAGTCTGTCGGGGCGAATACTGTACTCAATCTTCCTCCCTTGCCAAACCTAGAAGAACTCTATATAGGATTAGACAAAACACGAACAACATCCATTGTCTATCCTATAGTGAATGCCACCACGAAATTGAAATATTTATGGGTAAGATCTTATGATCGCAATGCATTATGTGAATTAGAAAATACATCACTAGTCGATATGCCATATTTGAAAGAAGTTGATATGCAATGCAATAATTCTGTCATCGTTTATCGCGCATTACAAAATTCGCCTAGTCTTGAGGTAGTGAGAACATATGATATCGTATTGCCAAATGACTTAATGGATTCCAAATTATGTGAGGGCAGTGTACATTTTACACGTTATCAGTCAGAAAGCAGTGGTATAGATCAAAGCATTTTCATGGAGCGTACAACAATACAGAAAATGATATTTACTCATATATTGGAAAGCACTCCATTGAGTATATTCTCCAAAGAGATTGTAATAGAAGCGCCACAGTTACAAAATTCCCACAGACGCCAAGTAGTTATTCAGAAAAAACACGGTGTTTTTAAGGTAAGTGTAGCGCCAAACACCATTCAGATAAATAATAGTAACGATGAAAAATTGGGTGAGCTGCTTCAATTCATCGATTTTAGAGAGGCTAAGCAATACATTTTTAAAATAAAGTCTTCCAGATATGATCTTAAATTATATTACTCTGAACGTGACACGGATAATACAACCTTGGAAGTCGAAGAAAAAAACAATGGACTTCCTCTAGCTGCTCGCAATGAAGTCTCTTTGATGAATAGTAATCTTAGTCTAAAAAAAATCAGCGATAAAGCCAAAATAAACCTGCCGATTAAAATTGAATTAGTCATTAACGATTGGAATATAAATGAAATAAGAGATCTGGTTGAACATTTTATCAAAAATTCACGTCAGCTAAAATCACTTAGATTTTATAGCGCTAAGCCAGTTCCATCCAATCTAGAATTTTTAGATGACTGCATTTCTGAAATAGATGGCTTACAGCTCATCGATATTGATCTTGGATATGCGATGCCAAAAACTAGAGCAAAATACCCGCATGCCATCATACGTAATGTAATTGAAACAATACGGCTAGAGCAACAGCCTAGTCTCTTTTTAGATGCAGATACGCTGCATTCAGACGAAGAGAGAGTAGCGGATTTAATTTTTCTTCAGAAAAAAAACTGCTATCCACATCCAGCTGATTATCGGTCTGCGGTTTTAGATGGCATTTACGCTGATACATCTCAAATACAATTGTTTAGTCGTCCTCCTATAGATATTATTTCTGTTCCTGTCCCGGAAGAGAAACAATTGCTAAGAGCCTATCAGCAACAATTTGCGAATGATCCTCACGTTTTTTTCATGAGAGAAAAAAAATATTTAACGAGACAATGGCGAGCACTTACCGGATTATCATCAAGAGAGATAATGAGAGCTAGGGAAACAGATGTCCCGGTTGATATCGGTTTCTCGCCCAATAAGCAACAGCACTTTGCTAAATTAGCAGACTCGGCAAATCTAGAAGGAAAAAGTGTTGATTTCCGTGCGCTAGTTGATTCTAGACCTACCATGAGAGACTGGCCAATGGATCTCACGCAGATGGCTATCTTTGGTAAAGAGTCTAGTCTGTTTCGATTTGCTAAATTTGTTATTGATCCTACGACGATGCAAATGATTTTAGTGTTGGATGACAATCAGTGTCCCCATGGTTCCCAGCCCATCTCTCTTGAATTACTCATAGCAGAACTTATCGCATATTGCCAGAGCTTTACAGAAGGAGCGGTGCGCAAAGATTTAAACGGGATCGATCTTCTGAATGAAATTCTGAGCCATGATCCACCTAGAGGTGCGTGTCGTCATCGTTCTATTGTTTTTGTTGCGCTGGCCAAGGCTTTAAATATTCAAGCGCGAGTCAAAGGTAATCCTTTGCATGGTTTAGTTGAAGTACAGTATGACTCACTATACTGGGAAGTTGATTTGGGTGGATATCCCATCAAGCTTGAGATAAAGAACCAAAATTTAAATGAGGTTGAAAGTGAGGATGCAGATCCATTAAATAACTTATTCGATACTATTCAGGCAGTCGATGAATCTTTGGCCTATCACGATTGGGAAGAGAAGGAGAGTGTTGGCGAAAAAGTAGCTTCTTCTTTTACATCCAATTTAATGAAGCAATTCAATCAAGTCAACCCGAAAGAGCGTAATGCATTATTAATTGTAGATTCACTCAAAGATGTGCGCGCATTCTATGTTCAGATCGTGAGCGAGCTCGACAATGATCAGCGCTGTATTTATGTGGATCATTTGTCACAAATGAATCTGACATCCGTCTGCGTTGGTGAAGACGGTACGCTAGAAAAGATAGATAGCGAATTAGCACGATCAATCAAATCAGCACAGTCGGGAGATATCTTGCTGATTAACTGGTCTGATTATCAAAATGAACACGTAGGATATAACTCGATTATAGATGATGAAGAAAGACGCTTAGATGAAATTGTGATACCTGATGGTGTGTGTGTTATAGGTCTGGTAGACAAACGGCATCTGCCTCACATGGGTGAGGATTTAATTACACGTTTTGGTCTCATAAAAGCAGATAGTAAACCTTCTATCGAATCTTCACGGATTTTTGGCAAGAATTGTCTTGAAACAAAACCTGAGAATAAGAAAATTTTACGAGTGCAGTGTGACGGCGGTGATTTTTGGAAACAAGATTTGCTAGGTCTTTTACAAATTGAAGATCAATTTTTTCAAGTGTTACCCGGCGGTGTGGTCAAAGCCTGCGATGAAAAGTATGACGGGATAGAAATTGTCAATGGTTCCTGGGGTGAGCGCGAATTTGATGTGTGCATGCTAAAATTATTACACCAAAAATATTGTGTCAGTTTTGGTAGAGTATTTGATTTACCGGATAATTTCTTCATTGTTAAAACAACAGAGCCCTACTCTTATGCGGGTGAGTACAGTATAGAATTATTGAATGCTGAAAATACCAAAGCTTGGACCTTGCCGTTAAATAAATTTACGTTCCATCATTTCTTGCATAACTATCAAGTTATCAAAGGAAAAATTTCAACATCAGTTGAAGGGTGGTTGGAGCAATGTAAGCAATTTAAGCCTCTGACGATATTTGTTAATGGATTAATATCAGATGGACAATGGCAGCGTCTGATGAGAGTTGCAGCGACTGCAGGTTGTCATCTCCGAATTATCACAGCACAAAAAGATTGGGTTCCGCAGCTCATGTGGAATAACGTTAGCGCTAGTGGGGCTTCAAATCATATAGCGCATGCATTCAGACTGCAGTCACACAATGTGGCTATAGGTGAAGTTATTCTGGATCAGTTGAGTCAATTGCCTGTTGCAGTTGTCACCACAAATGATATTGATTATGTAGCAAACGTATTGGAAGATGATAACAAGCGTATTGTGTCAATTGTTAAGTCTATGCGTTATGC
This sequence comes from Myxococcales bacterium, assembly GCA_903970525.1. Lineage (GTDB taxonomy): Bacteria > Pseudomonadota > Gammaproteobacteria > DSM-16500 > DSM-16500 > UBA5158. The sequence continues at coordinate 5,561 of CAJCIZ010000118.1, forward strand.
CGATGTGTGGGATGCGGTGTCTTCTGTCAGCTTGACACGAACAGGATTAGAAGCAACATCGCAAACAGGGGATATTTGGCAATGGTTAGAACAGGGAAAGACAGTCATTTTAAAAGGGCAGTTTTCCCAAGAATTAGCGGCAAAGATGAGCACATTGTTTAGCAGAGACCCTTTTCTCTGGCTGAATGGTCAAAAGAGAGATCTTCTAGGTCAACTGATTATCGTCACGGATGTTGTGAATCATTTTTCAATTTCTACAAAGGCTTTTCAATTGATGACAACAGCGCCTCAATGCTGGTTCAGAGCGGCACTTCAGTATCCTAATCTGTTTGACTTAAAAGAAATGGCAGATCAATTATTGTATTTTAATTTATCTTATGCGCAGATAGTTTCTCTCGCAAAAGCTCATCAGCATCAACCAACGCGCCATCCATTTGAATCACTGGCGTTATTAGATATCAATCATCAAGAAAGATTAGCTAAGTTAGGTGTGAATCCCGTAATAGAAGAAGGAGATGTGAAAGCGCAGCGTCTTGCTGAAATTGTGCAAAGACTACAGCATTCTCCGACGCTATTGTTAATTGGGCCCTCAGGCACAGGTAAAAGTACTATTGTATTGGACGACTTAAAACCATATTACGAAGCAACGATGAATAGCCCCCTACATTTATTTGTAGGTTGGAACCAGCTTGCTGAGTGTGTCAATTCTACTGTTGCCGGCGAAAAAGTATTATTAATTGAAGAAGCGACTGCAGAGCAAATAGGGAGGCTGGATCAATTCGAATCTTTATTTGATAATCCGCCGGGTATGATTCTGGGCGGTAAATTTATTCCCACTAACATGAGAATTATTTTCACGGGAAATTTTTTGAGTTATGCGGGACGATATCAGCATGATTTCTTTATGCGTCATGGGTCGGTCATGTTGTTTGATGAATGGCCAAAAGCGTATTTAGAAAATTATATACTCTTGCCCGTGTTGAAAGAAGTGTTGCCGCAGCTCAGTGCAGCAGATCAGCAAGT
>CAJCIZ010000119.1 GCA_903970525.1 Myxococcales bacterium
TTTTATTTGACTTTGATGATCCCGGAAAAATCAACCTCAAAGCCTTCATGGAAGAAAATTTCAGATATAACTTAAGTCTTGATCGTCTGGCTTACCTGACAGGCAGAAGCCTGTCAGGATTTAAGCGTGATTTTGAAAAAGCATATAATATGACTCCTGCTAAATGGTTACGGCAGACACGGCTTGAAGAGGCTTATTATCTGATCAAAGAGGGCAAACAACGTATTACAGACGTTTTTTCCGAAGTAGGGTTTGAAAATCTTTCGCATTTTTCATTTGCTTTCAGGAAGCATTTCGGATATAGTCCGGCGGAAATTAGGAAAAATATATAATCGATTATCCTTTGGCCTATAAAAATGGTGTAAGGAATATGTGGTTATCGGCTTTAATAAAATTATCGGAATATTACCTTATCGGCCTCAATCAGAACTAATAGAGGTTCCTTTATGTAATGGCGGTTTTCGTCCCGAAGATATACCTGGCGCCGGGTAGGTAACATTATACCTTGAAACTCTTTATAATCAAAAACATAATGAACCGCACCACTACCTTTGCCTATTTCCACCTGGTAATCATTTCGCTTTAAGAAACCATGCTTATCGAAGTAAAAAATCTGGGTCCGGGTATGATAGTCAAAATCTTCAGGGAAGTTCACTTCAAGCCGTCGCCATACCTCACCGCCTTCGTGCCAGGGATCAATTTCCCTAGTTTCAAATCCCGGAAGTGTAAAGACGAAAGGTATGGTATAGTAGGTATTGCAGGCGTAAGCAAAGAAATATACCAATTGGGCTTTAGAATAGGGTTCGCCAAAAGTTAAGTTATTAAATGATCTTCGCGGCTTGTACAACTTGTCGATTACTTCTCCATTTTGCGAAATGGTTATTTCCTGACGGGTCCAAATTGCTTGTTGACCAGGTAATTCAAAGTTATCAAACCACCCCTTTTGCTCACGGAGTAACGTTGTATAGTCACAATCGGCTAATTCATTATTTTCATGTCCCAGTAATTTCCAAAGTATACCGCTAAGTTTCATATGGGCTGAAACTTCTTTGAATTGTTCCCATTTTTGTATGCCACCATGCGCGTCAATTGTCAATTCTAATAAGTCTTGCATATATTTTAAATTTTAGGTTCTGTGCTGTGATGAAAAGGCCGTTTAAACATTACCAATCTCTTCAATTAGCTTTTGGTGTCTTACCGTTAATTGAACTATCGAATTTTCTTTGTCAGATCTGATCGTGTTTATAAAATCGGACTCCAGCCCGACGGGTAAAAGCTGAGTGCCAAACAAGATAATATCAACAACCAGGGGAATCATAGATATCCCTTTATTAGTTAAGAGGTAATCAAACTTAGACTTTTTATCCTGTCCAACATGCTTAGAAATAAATCCATTATTTTCAAGCTTAGTCAACCTGTCACCCAAAATATTGGTCGCTATCTTTTCATCGGAATTTAAAAATTCCCCATAAGTATGTTTGTCGTACAAAGCAATATCCCTAATAATGAGGAGTGACCATTTATCACCAAAAAAATCAAGTGTAGCGCTCAAAGGGCACAGCGATCTATGTTTTATTTCTTTCAATTTTAAATTTAAAATAAGACTTGCAAGTTGCAAGCTAATTTATATACATTTGTTCACTTGCAAAGTGCAAGCAAAGTTATATCAAAGAGAATTAAAAACAAAATTATGCCGGAAAATTTGAAACGTCTAACATTGACGAACTTCGGTGAACCCGAATCAGTGATTGAATTACAGGAGGCCGAACCTCTTAAACCAACAGGAAAAGAGCTTTTAATAAACATGGAAGCATCGCCAATACACGGATCGGACTACATGTATATCAGAGGCAGGTATTTTGTTAGACCAAATTTGCCGGCCTCACTTGGTGTGGAAGGTGTTGGCAGAGTTATAAAGGCTGGGCCACAAGCAAACCCTGATTTATTAGGGAAACGTGTACTGCTGATCCCTGAATACATTTACGGAACATGGGCGACACAGGTAATCACACCTGACGATCATGTTGTACCAGTGGATGAGGATATAGATCCTTTAGCATTGGCACAGATTGGCGTAAACGGAGTAACCGCTTATTTATTACTTCATGATTATGGGAGGCTTATGCCAGGAGACTGGATTGCGCAAACAAGCGCCAACTCGGCCGTGGGGCAGTATGTGATTTCCCTTGCGAAACTTATGGGTATCAAAACACTTAACATTGTACGCAGCGATGAATCCCTTGAATTCGTCAAAAATATCGGTGGTGACGCAGTGGTGCAGCTTGGTAATACTCTCCAGCAGGATATTGCCAAGGCACTAAATGGTAATAAAATTAGCCTGGCATTCGATACCCTGGGAGGTATGTATACCGGTAATCTTGCAAGCTTCCTTAAAGACGGTGGAACTGTAATCGGATATGCCGGAACCACGGGCCAGGCACCCCAAATATCGCCTCTGGATATATTCTTCCGTCGCCTTAGTTACAGTGGCTTCTGGGTAATCGATTGGTTTAGAAAAACGCCGAAAGAAGAAATTCAATCAGTATTAAAAAAATTGATTGATTTAGTTTTTAAAGGTGAACTTTCAGCAACCGTTGGAGGAACTTTTCTGTTGGATGATTTCCAGACTGCTTTGAAAAAAGGTCAGGAAGAAGGCCGCAGTGGTAAATATTTCTTTACGCCCAACTAAAACGCTTTTTATGATTTGGTGAAGATATTAACTAAAAAAAGCAATACCTGCTAAACATTTAGGATACAAGCCATTTTTTTTGAGCGATTTTCGAATGTTGTTTAGCTTTTTCGATTTGAAAACTGAAAATATTGTGCTAATGCTTAGATTAATTATTTTTTAACGAATCGCGCCATTCTTTATATTTTTTGTGACTTTCAATCCAATTATTTTTTTGATTCTAATTTATTGAAGAAGCGTGTAATCTAGAAAATTTGTTTTTCCATGCCTCGATATCTGTTTATTTTTCCTGATATCTCATTATCAAGCTAGGTACAGCTAATCAATAAAGGAACAACCGCCAACAAATATACCGGCGGTTGTTAACTGGAAAAGAATTTTATAATACTGAAGATTAAAATCTCGGGTGCAACGCCAGATCTAAACGTTCGGCAAGGTCTGCATAGTGACTACGGTCTATGGAACGGGTTGTATGCGCGGCGGCAAGTTTTAATTCCCCTTGCAACATCTTCGCATGAGTTTTGGTAATTGAAAGAGCATCGTTGCCTGTGTTGGCTGCTTTTGGGCTAAGGAGGACAATAACGGCCTCTACATAAGCTTTTTGCAGATCACGGCGATAAACACTTACCGGTTTATTTGTTGCCAGTTCAAAGAATATCCCTTTATAGAGATCATGCAGCATAGCTTCTGCCGTATAGGTTTTGCCCGGAAAGGTGTTTTCATTACTGATG
>CAJCIZ010000120.1 GCA_903970525.1 Myxococcales bacterium
CAAAGATCTAAAAACACAGAAGCCGGCAAATAAAACAAGCAACCAATTAACCCAATCAACCACATTTGTGGATTAGAGAGCACCATGCGTAATGAACGAAGCAGTTGCGCCATGGTCATTGGTTTATGAATTGCACCGGGCTGTTCTAATTCAGTGCGTGGTTTGCTACGCATAAATACTAAAATAAATAAACTTAAAATCACGCCTACGAGTAATGCAGTATAAAGCGCATTTTTGTAACCTAACAATTGCACAAACTTCGTGAGATACAGATCAGAGAATATGGCAGACGCCATACCAAATGCTGTTGTTAAGCCTGCAATCGTCGCAAAACGATTTGGCTTCAACCATAACGATGCGATTTTTAACACACCAATATAAGCAAACGCTGTGCCAAATCCGATTAAGAATCGTCCTGCACTTGCAACCATGAGATTATCTGCAGCGATGAAAACAGAAAGACCGGATACAGCAATTAAACATGCAAAGAATAAAACTAAACGTGAACCAAAGCGGTCATAAATCATGCCGATTGGAATTTGCATAGGTGTGTAAGCGTAATAATAAAAAGCAGCTAAATTTCCGAATTGCGATGCAGTGATGTGAAAACTCTGCATTAAATCACTTTGCATAACACTGGGAGAGACACGGAGAAAATAATTGTAACAGTAAAATAACATTCCAATACTACAAATAAACCAAGGTAAAACGGATCGATCAAAAAAACTAATCGCCTTTCGATTGTCGGCTAACATGCAATTTTCCTTTGGTTAGTTATTATCGTTCCGCGTACTCTGAGCAGATACGCGGGTGAGAATTTATAACAGAAAGGGAGATTAAAGTAAATTAGTATGATTTTTAAGCAGCAGAGGCTTGATTAAGTACACAAAATATCATTAATCTCCAATAACTGAATCTCTGACAGCATGCGCGGCCCCGCATCAGGCGCCGGTAAAGGCATCAGCGAGAGTTGATTGTTATACATCGCCACCATCTTATGCGAATTCCCCTCTAGTAGCCCTTTCACCGCATGATAGCCCATGAGAGAAGCCATCTTACGGTCTAATACCGTAGGAGATCCCCCGCGCTGCGTATGGCCTAATATACAGACTCGGTATTGTTGGCCTGTTAATCGGCGCAACTCTTCCGTAATTTCTATACTTCTGCCTGGCTGGTCGGCTTCCGCCATAATAATGATAGAGCTTTGCTTTTTACGGCGTGGTTTAGCAATTTTATCTGCCAAATCTCGTACGGTGATAGGAAACTCAGGGATCAATATAAATTCAGCACCACCCGCAATACCCACATCGACAGCCAGAAATCCAGTGTTACGGCCCATGACTTCAACTACAAAATTTCTATTATGACTCGATGCAGTATCCCTTATTTTATCTATAGCCTCTAACGCCGTATTACGGGCCGTATCAAAGCCAATAGAATATTCCGTCCCCGGAATATCATTATCAATGCTACCAGGAATACCAATGACCGCAGGGCCCCCTTCAGAAGAAAGGAGAGCTGCCCCTCTGAAACTTCCATTCCCCCCAATCACCACCATACCTTCTATGCCTTCTTTCTTTAGAAAGGCTCGACACTGATCGCGTACTTCTTTCTGTAAAAAGTTTAAACAGCGGCCAGCTTTTAAGATAGTTCCGCCATGCTGAATGCAATTTGCCACGCTTTCAGGTTCCATGTGGAACATGTTTTGTTCAATAAGTCCTTGAAAGCCTAATTGTGATCCAAAAACAGTGATTCCATGGTAATGGCCTGTTCTGACAACTGCGCGAATGGCCGCATTCATGCCTGGGGCATCACCGCCGGAGGTTAAGACGATAATTTTCTTCATATGGTTTCGCCTAAAAATAATGATATTGTTCTGCGTCTGAATAAAGAGAAAAAATGATAGCACAATCCGCGATTTAGTATTAAATTAATAGCGGTATGTCATTGAAAAAATTTACAGGAGAACGAGAATGACGTTTAAGACCTTAACCATACTGGCAATTTCGAGCTTATTTGCGGCATCTCTTGCCTATGCTGATCCTTCCACAGATATCAGCGATACCGATATGAGCTTTGCGGATAACACCTCGATGTCCAGCGGAAGCAGCGGAAATAACATAGGTGCAATGCAAGGCGATAACACAAATTCTATGGGATCACCTACCAGTGGCAACACTGCAGGCGGCAAATCAAATGATTCATCCGATGACATGAGCGCTGATACCGCTACAGGTGATGATGATTATTAATTTTCCTCGAACTTAACATTTTTCACCTCCCTCACAACGTGGGGGGAGGTCGACAAACAGCATGACTCCATTAGACTATTATCATGAACAAGTCACCCATGGCTTTGCCGTATCTGATTCTATTCAGCTTGATGCGCTAGAACATTTACAAAGAGCGTATCGCGAATTAATCAAAGAACATGCAAAGCGAGAAGGTTGGCGAGCTTTATTTCACAAGCCCAAGTTAGTCAAAGGCGTTTATTTGTGGGGCGGAGTAGGGATAGGTAAAACATTTCTCATGGATTGTTTTTATCATTCTCTGCCTTTTAAAAATAAGCTGCGCATGCATTTTCACCAATTTATGCAGATGGTTCATAACAAATTAACTGCGCACCAAGGTGAAGCTGAACCTTTAACCGTTATCGCGAAAGAATTGTCAAAAGCCGCAGACGTAATTTGTTTTGATGAATTTTTTGTGTCAGATATTACTGATGCGATGTTATTGGGGCGACTTTTCAAAGCATTATTTTCACAAGGCGTTTGTTTGGTGCTGACATCGAATGTGATGCCAGATGATTTATATAAGAATGGCTTGCAACGATCACAATTTCTTCCTGCTATCGCTTTAATAAAAAATGATACTGAAGTTTTTCATCTGGAGAGTACAGTCGATTATCGATTACGTCATTTAAAAGAAGCGGGTGTGTTTTATACACCTCTCAATTCAGATTCACGTAAAAAAATGGAAAAAAGTTTTCAAGAAGTGACGCAGGGGCAAACAATTACAACGGACCCCATTGATGTGTTAGGTAGGCACATTCAGATTAAAAAACAGGGAGATACCGCGGTTTGGTTTGAATTTTCTGATATTTGTCATGTACCTCGCAGCCAAAAAGATTATCTCGCCATTGCAGAAAGATATAAAACAGTCTTCATCAGCGATATTCCCATCATCCAAGAAAATGAAAAAGATATGATTTGTTTGTTTATTAGTCTTGTCGATGTATTGTATGATGCACGGGTCAGGTTGGTCATCTCAGCGGCAGAACCAGTAGAACAATTATATATGCGCGGTTACATGATTATGGAATATACGCGCACACATTCCAGACTCTTAGAAATGCAATCCTTAGATTATTTTGCGGGAAATGAATAAACATGCAAAAAGCAGCACCTCTGTCATTACATACAAAGCTAGCCCTGATTATCACGATGATATTCTGGTCGTCTGCTTTTGTTGGCATTCGTGCAGGTTTGGAAGGGTATTCGCCCGGCGCATTAGCTTTATTCCGTTTTCTTGTCGCATCGCTCTGCATGTTAATACTTTATGTGCGCTTGCCTGCGGATAGACCTCGCGTGAGTCATATTGATAAAATTAAATTACTTCTCATTGGTGTCTTGACGCTAAGCACTTATCACGTTTTTCTCAATTATGGAGAAATTTCAGTTTCCTCTGGGATTGCCAGTTTCATTATCAGCCAGTCGCCGGTGATTACAACGGTATTTGCGATATTCTTTTTAAAAGAAAGAATAAATATCATAGGCATACTTGGTATGGTCATTAGCATTGTTGGTGTGACTGTGATTATGTTAGGACAAGACGGTGAATTTAAATTTGATCTGGGGAATAGTTTTGTTCTGCTCTCGGCTGTTTTAGGGAGTTTATTTGCTGTGGTTCAAAAACCTTTTCTCAAAAAATATCATGGTACTGATGTCACCGCTTATGGCATGTGGGGATGTGCGTTAGGATTAGTATTTTATTTTCCTGCGTTAAGTCATGACATTCGACACGCTTCAACGATTGCTACATTTTCTGCGGTGTACTTAGGCATTTTTCCGGCGGCGTTAGCGTATCTGGCGTGGAGTCATATTTTAACAGTGATGCCCGCTTCGCGTGCTGCGAACTTTTTGTATTTTATGCCGTTGCTTGCAACGTTGTTAGGTTGGTTTTTCTTAGGTGAAATACCACTGTGGTCATCATTGGCAGGTGGTGTCGTTGCGTTGATAGGTCTCTGGGTATTGAATGAATCATACCGTTGGCGCTTGCTGGGAAAAAACATTATTGTTGAACCTTCCTAATATCCTGTGTCATATGTCATGCCAGCATGCTTTCAGCTGGCATCTAGTCTGCTTAATAGGATTGCGTGTTACAAAAGAACTGGATGCCAGCTAAAAGCACGCTGGCATGACAGAATCGAAAAATAAAACTTGTGTAGATACTAATGTAAAAGCATGCTGGTATGACATGTCTTCTGGTGGCTCGTATGATAAGTCTTCTAGGAAGACTACGAAAAATGATCCGCAATCACACTCGCAATACAACACGTTAACTTCTTACCCGTCGGAATATGTAAAAATTCATTCGGTCCATGTGCATTAGAAGCAGGTCCTAACACACCGGTAATTAAAAATTGCGCGTGAGGAAATTTTTTCCCTAACATACCCATAAAAGGGATAGATCCCCCTTCACCTAAATAAACAGCACCTTTCCCAAAAAAATCCTGTGACGCGTTGTCTATAGCGCTCGAAAGTTTAGTGCTTTCTTCTGGCGCATTCCAACCTGAGCCAGGCGTATCTAGATCGAATTGTACTCCCGCATGATAAGGAGGATTTTCTTCTAAGACTTTTTTGAGTGTTTTACTGGCAAGTTCAGCATCACAAGTCGGTGGAACTCTCATGGATAACTTTACTGTCAAATGAGGCAACGTAACATTGCCTGCATCTTCAATTAACGGCAGACCATTTGCACCCGTGACAGACAGTGCTGCGCGCCAAGTGCGATTCAGTAGCAGCTCAGACACATTATCAGATACGGGTTTAGCGCTATTTGTAAAAGGATACGAACTATATAAAGTGCTATCTAAGACATCCGCAGCTTTTCCAACTTGTTCAATACGTTGCTCGGGGATTTTACATTGCAATTCAGCTAATTTAATTTGTCCGGTCGCTTCATCTTCTAGGCGAGAAAGCAATTGACGTAGAATTAAAAAACAAGAGGGTACAACACCACTGCCTAAACCAGAATGAATCCCTTGTTTTAAAATATTAATATGTAAGTTGCCACCGATTAATCCACGTAAAGAAGTCGTAACCCAAAGCTGATCGTAGTTACCACAGCCGGAATCCAAACAAATCACTAAATTCGGTTTCCCAATACGGGATTCCAGAGCATCCATATAATAAGGTAAATCATAACTGCCACTTTCTTCACAACCTTCAATAATGATGACAATGCGGGCGTGAGGAATATTTTGCGCTTTTAACGCTTTGATTGCTGCAAGTGAAGCGAAGATAGCATAACCATCATCTGCACCACCGCGTCCATATAATTTATCGCCTTTTAACACAGGCTTCCAAGGCGCAAGATCAGAGTCCCATCCTTTCATTTCAGGCTGTTTATCCATGTGACCATACATCAAAATGGTTTCATCTGAATTGCCAGGGATTTCTATGAAAATAAGTGGCGTGCGATTTTCTAATCTCACGACTTCAATTTTCATATCGTCTGTTTTATTTTTTTTACACCAATCGACCATTAGCTTAACGGCTTTATCCATATGACCATTGGTTTGCCATTGTGGGTCGAACATCGGTGACTTATTCGGGATATGAATATATTCCATTAAGGTAGGAATAATGGATTGGTCCCACAAATGATCAACAAAATTTTGGCATTCTTGATTATTCATTGCTGATGAAATCCTCTCTTAATAATTTATGTAGGGTGGGACAAGTTTTACTTTTCGATTCTGTTATGCCAGCGTGCTTTCAGCTGGCATCCATCTTTCCATTACACAGGCAACGCCGGAGCACACCAAGGGCTGGATGCCAGCTAAAAGCACGCTGCATGACAGAACCTCAATGGCGAGCTTCTGTAGATACCAATGATAATCTTATGGTGGATTACAGTAATATACGCCGTGCCACTCTACTTTTTATCATGGATAATTTTCTGACCAGGCAGAATGGGGATTGCTGCCAGGGCCGACTATGCTAACACTATTTAGTGGGGTATTTGAAGGCATACCACTAGGGGAAAATTGCGTCCAACTTGTGCCATCCCAATGCACAAAGATAGGCGAATTAGTCCCAGAGGTACTTTGCCCAACTGACCAGCAATCATTTGAATTCGCACATGACACACTAAGCAAATTTCCAATGGGTGAAGGATTAGAGGCATCTCGTGACCAAACAGATCCATTCCAATGCACCAGTAAATCCTTTCCGCCATTCGAATTTCCGGCTGCCCAACAGTCAGATGAATTATTACAAAACACACTGTTGTATTGTGCAGCAGGTAAACCTGTCGTGAAGTTAGCCCAGCTTGCACCGCTTTTACGAGCAAACGTTGCATTGGCACCCACAGCCCAACAATCAGTGCTGGAATTACAATACACACCATTGAAGGTATAACCTGACAGCGAAGATTCTGAAACGCCTGTCCAAGTTGAACCATTCCATTGATAAAAATCTTTTCCAGCTGTGTTATCTCCTACAGCCCAGCAATCACTACTAGAATCACAGTGCACGCTTTGTAATGTGTTATTACCCGTTGAACCACCTGGTGAGATTTGTGACCAGGTGGAACCATTCCAGTGAACCATGCTAGGTTTACTGCCTGATTTAGCACCCACTGCATGACAATCATGACTGCTATTACAATAAACACCGTAATAAGTGACAGCAGGTGATACGGTGGTCACTGCCCAAGTATTACCATTCCAATGTAAAAATTTTCCGGCGGCACCAACAGCCCAACCATCTACCGTCGAAATCATATTGATGCCAGTCAATGAATTTGAACCTGAAATAGCAGTTGATTCATTTGTCCAAGTCACTTCAGTGGGAAGATTCCAACTGATTAACGTATATTTACTGCTTGCCGCATTACCCATCGCCCAAGCTTCTTGAAGTTGGATATTGTCTAATAGCATACGCTTTCCAAACGGATCGTTAGGAATGGTTGGAGCCGTTAAGCTCGTCACACCGCCTGCAGAAGATAAACCACATTGATACTGACCTACACTGACACCGGAGGCGTGTGTTGTTGCAGTACTACCATCGACACCTCGTGTTACACCAATAAAATTATTTCCGCTAATGCCAGAATAATTTATTAGTTCACTGTCTATCATCAAGCGCCCAGCGCTTTGATATCCCGTGGTGCTGACAACAGGAATGGTTGTCGCTGTTGCTGTTAACGCACCTGATACTGTACTCGGTGAGCTCACGTAAAAAGGACCTGACGTTGTGACAGAATAAGCGCCCGCGCCTATAGAATTATTAATGCTTAATCCAGAACAAGCACTACGATTCGCTACCGTGGAAGTTAAGATTTCATGCGTTGCTTGTTCAATACCAGATTCAGCCAAGAAGAGCGCTTTCGCCGCTTGCAAATAATCAGAAGTGGAACGTGTGCTGCTATAAAACATTTCAGCAACCGCTAAACCAATAAAACCAATCACAACAATTAAAATCACGGCAATAAAAACAAGATAGCCTTGTTGATGAGAAAGTCTATTGTAGTGTTTTATTTTCACGACAAGTTCCTAGTATTCTCTGTTGTACTCAGCGTGAAATTACTATTATTTAAAGTAACGTTCAAGTTAATTGTAATATATCTAATGTTAGTTAAAGTTGTCGTCGCAGCACCATTGATGTCGAAATAAGAGAAGGCCACACTTTGTATGCCATCCGCTAAAATTTGCGTATTGCGCATCAAACTAGTGCCAGAAAGCGTATAGCTAATAGGATTGCCATTGATATCATTAAACGAAAATTGATTTGCCGAAGCCGTTTTAATGTCAGAAGGAGAGCGCACTACATGTATCTCACGTGACATACGTTCAAGTGCATATCTTCCTTGCCAATCTGCATCAGTCACATGTTGACTGGCAAAAAAACTATTAAATCCTTGGCTCATGCCAACGCTTGCAACCACCGCAATAATACTCATTAAAATTATAACCACGACGGCTTCTATCAAAGTAAATCCGCGCTGTTTTTTTAGAGAAATGCGCATCAGTAATTTCCAATGAGTTGTGTGAGTAAGGCATTCCCTAATCCACTCACTGTGACAGTAATTGTTTTATAGTTAGCATCACCACTGATCGTTGTACAAGAAATATTGGTGCTGATAGTGTAGCCAGTCGGTGCAGAACATAAAGTAGGCGAGGGCGTGCTTGGGCAGCTTAAGCTGCTATAACCATTCATGCGGCGCTGGCCGATAAACCACTCCATGCATTGTTCTGCTGTTTCTGTAGCAATCATTTGATGATGCATGGCAGGTGTATTTTGTGTTGCAGTCAGCATCGTTAATAAAATAGTACTGGCTAAAATACTCGTGACCACGATAAACACAATCAATTCAATTAACGTGAAGCCGCTCTGTGAAACTCTCATGAGATTGTCACTCTGCCTGTTTCAGGGCTGATTGTGATGGTTTTTGTATCACTGCCAGAAACCAGAGGAATCGTTGCAGCGCTAGCGAGCAGAGTGCCAGGGGAGGTTGAAGTGGTATAAGGTGTCCCATCGCCATTAAATGCAATTAAATTATTAGGTAAATTGGTAAGCGTTCCAAAAGTAATACCCGTATTCAGTGTCACAGTTGTTTTTCCTAAGGCAAGCAGCGCTGCGGTGCCTGCACTGTTTTTAATTTGATAAGTCGTATTTGATGTTTCAATCAGATAAAAACGCTGTCCTTTAGTCATCGCAAGCTCTTGCGTATAGCGAATATCATTTGCGAGTTGCTCAGCTTGCGCACCAATATTGACATGATTGGCCGGCCACTGAAGTGACACAAATACGGCAATCAAGCTTGTGATCAAAATAACTAAAACAAGCTCAATTAGGGTAAACCCTTGCATGGATTGTATGCGCATAATTTTTACCGCGGAATGAATTGAGCCTATTGTAGCAAAATTTTGTTATTTGTTAGAGAATAAGATACTTCAAATAGCTAGGCTAGTTTTACTATGGAAAGTTTTCAACACTGGATGGAAAAAATACGTTTGCCCGCCTGGCTACCTTTATCTCCGCCTGTTGCACGTTCTGGTTTTTGCGGGTTTTGTTTAGATACACAAGGATTCACTATTGCTTATGTAAGTCATAAACATCATATGCTGCGTTTAGAAAGTTGCGAGACTATTCTGTGTGACCCCAAAGATTTTAAAGTAGCGTTATCCGAATGGGTCAAAAAAAACCACATGGAAAATGTTGCGTGCACTTGGCTCTTACAGCCTGAGACTTACCAACTATTTACAATGGAAGCTTTACCGGTTACGCCTGAAGAATTTCAAACAGCCGTACGCTGGAAAATTAAAAAATTACTTTCTTTCCCAATGGATGATGCTGTGATTGATAGTTTTCCCATACCGCCAGCGAACACCGCAGAAACAAAAAAAACAATTTCAGTGATTGTTTCACAAGCCAGTTATTTAAATAAGATTTCAGAACAAATTCATGCAAGCGGTTTGAATTTAACAACGATTGATATTCCAGAGCTGGGCTTAAGAAATATCACTTCTCTTTATGAACAAAGCGAACAAAGCATTGCGTTGGTTTCTTTAGACAATGAATCCAGTAGTTTAATGATCACACGCCAACAAGAGTTTTATTTTTTTAGACGTTTTGATTGGGGATTAGAGCCTATTTTAGATCTTATCCACGATAAAGAAAGGACGAATCAATATTTGGATAGGCTAGCATTAGAAATTCAACGATCTTTTGACTATTTCCAAAGTCAGTGGCGTTATCCTGCGCCTACACAAATTTTATTAGCGCCCATGCAATCACCACGCACTGACTTAGTGGCTTATTTAACAAAAAGATTAGCGGTTCGTGTCACGCTTCTCGATTTAAATGAGACACTGAACTGTAAAAAACCGTTAACACTGACGCAACAAAATCAATGTTTGCCGCTGATCGGAGGTGTATTACGGAATGAGGCAAAATACGATGCAACAAATTAACCTCTATTCTTATTTACCTAAAACAATCCGATCTGTTATCACTTTAAAAGTCTTGACGGCGCTCTATGGAATATTTTTTGCTGTGCTCATGTTAAATTATTTTATCGGCTGTTTGATGAAAAACCATGAAACAACACAGACAAATACGGCAAAACAAGTCTTAAATTTTGAGCGCAATCATTTAATCGATTTATCGCTGAAATATCCTAGTTCCTCTATTACACCACTGTTGTTTCAATCAAACCAAACTGCTGCGTGTCAGGTAAAATTTTCCGCTTATTTAGAGGCTTTCGCGGAATCTATTGTGCCTGGCGTTTGGTTGACTGAAATTCATATTTCTGCCAATGGAAAAGAAATTGATTTGAAAGGACATGCCTTAAAAGCCGCCTTCGCGCAACAGTTTGTAGAACATTTAAAGAAGCAACCGATTTTTCTCAGCTTGGATTTTGAGTTACAAGAGCTAACACAATTTTCTGAGTTAATGTCAGAACAGAATACAGTGAATCATTATGTCAATTTTGATTTATCAACAAAGGCGGTGACGCCTCATGCTTAAAGAACACAGTGATCAACTAGAAAAATGGTTTAATTGTCGCTCCAATCGTGAACGACTTGTTTTGCTATTAGTCGGATGTTTATGTATTTATTTAGTGTGGTATGTCATTTTGGCAAGGCCTCAAGCCATCAAGCGTGCGGAACTCCGGCAACAACGTACAGTCTTGCAAATGCAAGCGCGAGTCTTCAGAAAGGAATCGCAAGATATTTTACAAGAAGCCGCAGACGATACTCTCAAAGAAAATATTCTCTTGCAAAAAAATGCTAAAGCCGAAAACAAAGCACCGACTTTCTTTTTGCCCCATGACGCGGATCAAGTTATCCAAGCTATTCTCATTGCACAACAAAATGTGCGGCTATCCAGTTTGAAAAATGTCGCAGATGCATCAGGTGTCCCTACGGCAAAATACGCGTACCGCATGGATTTCGAGAGTAATTATTTTGATACACTGGCTTATTTAATACGCTTAGAAAAGCTCCCATGGTGCATTTCTTGGGATAATTTAGAATATAAGGTTATAAAATATCCAGATGCATCGGTTACTTTAAATATGCATACAGTGAAGACGTCATGATGAATATGAGATTGATACGACTGGTTTTCATCGCAATGATAGGCATAACGCCTCTAATTGGTTATGCTATGCCAGTTGACCCAACTCGACCCTTTGACATATCTTCATCAAGGCATGATAGCCGGTTGGCATTAAGTGCGATTATGATTGGATCTGGCAAAAGAATAGCCGTTATCAATGGGAGAATAGTCCATATTGGGGATCAAGTTGGATTTGCAAAAGTAGTTTCAATTGAGCCTAATCAAGTGCAACTGATTAGCTCACAGGGAATGGAAACTTTGACGTTGCTGGTTAACCCGCTCAGAAAAGTTTACCCATAAGAAAAGGGATTGTTATTTACATGAAAAAAGTACAAATAATAAAATTCACTATATTGATGTTATTCGTGACAGTAGGAACACTGAGCGGCTGTAAAACGGTAGAACCCAAATACCCCACGCCTGTTGATCAAATGCATGAAATTTTAACGGAAGGCAAGACAACGCCATACGTGCGCGAGCATCACACTGCAACCGTTCCTCGCGCTGTCAGCGAAGCTTTATTACCACAAATCAATCATGAAGAAAGGCAGGCTAGTGCTTTCTCTCAACGCCGCTTTGATGTATCCGCGAATAGAATGCCAGCTAAAGCATTTTTCACAGGCTTGGTAGAAGGATCACCGTATAACATGATGGTTAGCCCAGATATTGATGGCACGATTTCTTTATCACTGAAACATGTCACGATAGAAGAAGCGATGGATGCTGTGCGAGATATGTATGGCTATGAATATCGACGGACTTCTTATGGATATGAAGTTATGCCTGCCGAACTTGAAACACAGTTATTTAATGTGAATTATTTAGATGTTAAACGCACCGGCAAATCCGTCACCGAAATGACTTCCGGTCAAGTCAGCGACAAAGTAGGAACAATTAGCATTGGCAGCAATGTTACATCCAGCACAACAACAGGCCCTGTTAATGGATCTACAACATCTTCTTCTGTTTCAAGCAGCAGTGTCGACACAACATCAGAAATTAACTTTTGGAAAGATCTAGAGACGACGTTGAAAAACATGATTCCGCCTGTGAAAGGTAGAACAGTCGTTATCAACCAACAAGCCGGTATCGTTATCGTGCATGCTTTTCCATTTGAATTGCACAGAGTGGCAAATTACTTAGACCATATTCAATCCAATTTGCAACGCCAAGTTGTGATTGAAGCGAAAGTCTTAGAAGTACGACTGAATGATGATTTTCAATCAGGCGTAGATTGGAGTCTTCTCGGCAATCCGTTGAGTGATGAAGCAGCGCTGAGTCAATCAGGCAATGGGCCCAATTCTGATGGTGTGTCAGGCTCAGGTGCTTTCAGTGGTACAGGCCTTAGAAACTTTGATCCCATTTTCACAATTAATGTCAAAGGGAGCTTCCGTGCGCTTGTTAATTTCTTACAAACGCAGGGTAACGTACAAACACTTTCTAGCCCGAGAATTTCAACGGTTAATAACCAAAAAGCGGTGATCAAAGTCGGACAAGACGAATTTTTCGTGACGGGTGTTTCTACGACGAATACGATCATTGGATCCAATACATTACCTTCACAAAATGTCGATTTAACACCGTTCTTCTCGGGCGTGACATTAGATGTGACACCACAAATTAGTAAGTCTGGCACGGTTATTTTACATATCCATCCGTCAGTCAGCGCTGTGACAGAACAACAAAAAAATATCACCTTAGGCAGCAACCAAAACGGTTCAGCGAATGTGTTAACTTTACCTCTCGCGCTCAGCACCATTCGCGAATCAGACAATATCGTACGCGCCAAGAGCGGACAATTAGTTGTGATTGGTGGCTTAATGCGAAACGATATGGCTGAAACCATCGGTGGTACACCGGGTTTATCGCGTATTCCATTTTTAGGTGCCTTGTTTAGACGCACCAGTCAAACAGCGACTAAATCCGAGCTAGTCATTCTGTTGCGTCCTATCTTAGTTGATAATAGAACGTGGTCTGAAAGCTTGCATGATGAAGATGAAAATATTCAAGCATTGAAAAGAGGGTTCCATGCGGGTGGATTACCCGATGTATTTGGTAACGAAGGCGAAACAGAAAATCGTTAAGCGATGAAAGGGACAATGTCATGTATTTAGAACATTTCAAATTTAATGAGTTGCCTTTTACGATCACACCTAATATTGGCTTTTTTTGTCATTTAAAAGGACATCAAGAAGCGCTTAATACTTTGTTATTCAGCCTGCGCAGCGGTGAAGGATTTATTAAAATTATTGGCGAAGTGGGCTCGGGAAAAACACTGTTGTGTCGTAAGTTGCTAGATACCTTGGATGAGAATTTTGTCACGGCTTATTTACCCAATCCTGACTTGAGCCCATTGGAATTACGAAAAGCGTTTGCCAGAGAGCTTGGCATTGAAGCATCCGCACTACAAGATCAACACGAAATTTTGTCTGTCATTAACAATCAACTTTTATCATTACATGCAGCAGGAAAACATGTTGTTTTCTTAATTGATGAAGCGCAAGCCATGCCGCCAGAGAGTTTAGAAGCTCTGCGGTTGTTAACTAACTTAGAAACAGAGAAAACAAAATTGCTACAAGTTGTGTTATTTGGTCAACCTGAATTAGATGAAAGATTAAATCAACCTAACTTTCGCCAATTGAAACAGCGGTTTAGTTTTTCTTATTATTTGCCGCTGATGTCACGCGAAGATTTAGACAGTTATTTGTTTCATCGCTTATCCACAGCGGGTTATACATTAGGATCTTTGTTTACGAAGAAGTCGCGCGATATTTTATATCGTGCCAGCCATGGTGTACCGCGTATCGTGAATATTCTCTGTCATAAATCTTTATTGGCTGCCTATGGAAAAGGGGAGCCTAAAGTGACGCATAGAGAAATGCGCACAGCGATTCAAGATACAGACGTTGCTGTGTCTTCTAATAAATATTTAATCTCAGTGATTGGCGGACTTGTTGTACTGATCATTGCGACACTGGCATTTTATATTTATCAAGGGATTCTTTAATGAGTCTGATCAATGAAATGTTAAAAGACCTTGAAAAAAGGCCTAAGCCTTCTATCAGTCCAGAAGACTTATTTCAAGGGACTAGCACGACATTGACTTCTGCATTTAAACACAAAAAAAAATATTATTTTATTATTACGCTACTTTTGCTTGTTTTTATAGCCTTGATTGGCACGATCATGATCAAAAAAAATCAAGCAGATATTATTACCATTCCGCAAACCACAAATAATCTGTCTTCTGCCACAATGAAAGCAAACCAAGATCGCTTGCAAAAAGATGTTATTGAATTACCTCCTGGTATTGCGATGCTGACTGGTGTTGCATTACAGATGCAAGATAACACATCTGCGCTGCGATTATTGCTGAGTCAAAACGCGCTTTATCATGTGAATAGTGATGTTTTGCATCATACATTAATTATTATTTTCGAACGTACGCATTTATTAGCGGCCTTACCGAAAATGAATTACGCAGGCAGTGGCATCGAAAATATCCAAGCGTTCAGTGATGAGCATGATAATTTGAAGCTGGTCTTACAATTAAGTCCAGGAGCGGATATCAAGCGTCTAGAGCTCAATAACAATAGCAAAGCACCCGAATTACAATTAGATTTATTGTATCAAGGTGACCTGGATGGGGCGGCAGAAAAAACAGAGACTATTCCAGTGACCATCAAAAATCCTATTGTCGAAAATACGATAGATGACGATTATCAGAAAGCGTTACAGTTTTCTACGACAGGACAAATCAGTGATGCTATACAGCTTCTCAATAAAATTGTGGCACTCTCGCCAAGTTATCATCAAGGACAAGAATTATTAATACAATTACTCTTACAACAACACAAGCTGAGCGAAGCATCAACCGTTGTGAATGTAGCGCTTAATCGCCAACCAGATGACGCTGTATTCACAGAACTTAAAGCGCGAATATGGGTAGAAGAAGGCAAGATCAATGAAGCCGTCAAGTTGTTAGAGAGTGCAGCACCTTCCTTAGAAGACAATCCGGGCTACCATGCTTTTATCGCAGCGTTATATCAAAGACAAGGGCGTATTTCATTGGCCGCTGATTTATACAAACAATTGCTAACCTTGCAACCCCAAAATTCGAAATACTGGTTAGGCTTGGGTATTGCATTTGATGCCATGGGGAATCACAGTCAAGCAGTAGAAGCTTATACCAATGCACAAACTTCTGGCGGATTGAATCCGGAATTGCAAGCGTACGTTGATACACAATTACGTTCCACATAGCGATTAGGGAAAATCACCATGCGAATGTCAAAAATCCATATTGGCAAAATGCTAGTTGATAATAAAACGATAACACAAGAACAATTGGATAAAGCAATCGCGCAACAACAAGCGACAGGGGAGAAATTAGGCCAAGCCCTGATTGCATTACAGTTTGTAAAAGAAGAGCAGTTATTACAACTTCTTTCAGAACAATTAGAACTCCCTTTTATTAATTTGAAAGATTATCCACTCCATGCTGAAGTTGTTAATCTGTTGCCTGAATTCTACGCCCGTCATTTCCGCGCGATTGTCTTAAAAAAAGATCATGAAGGCTTTTTAGTTGGCATGGTCGATCCACAAGATTTAATTGCTTATGATGAAATGACAAGAGTGCTGAAAAATCCTATCCGTATCGCACTGGTACGAGAAGAAGATCTGTTACAAATCATAGATATGATGTACAAGCGCACAGCCGAAATCACGAGTTTTGCGGAGGAACTATCAGAAGAATTAGAAAAAAATGATTATAACCTCGCGCAGCTCGCCAAAGATTTACCTGCGACAGATGCACCCGTTGTCAGGTTATTGCAATCCATCTTTGAAGAAGCGGTACAAATGAATGCTTCTGATATTCACATAGAGCCGGATGAAAATTTTCTCCGTATCCGCAAGCGTGTTGATGGTGTGTTACACGAACAAATCGTTAATGAGAAGGGTGTCGTGCAAGCTTTAACTTTGCGATTAAAGTTAATGGCGAGTATCAACATCACAGAAAAACGTTTGCCTCAAGATGGACGCTTCAGTATTAAAATTCTCGGCAAAAATTTTGATATACGTTTATCGACACTCCCCGTGCATTTTGGTGAATCGGTTGTGATGCGTTTACTCAATCAATCGGCAGAACTACTGGATTTAAGCCATATAGGCATGCCAGAAGACATGTTGCAGCAATTGAGAAAAATTCTTTCTCTGCCCAATGGGTTGTTGTTGATAACAGGCCCAACCGGTAGTGGTAAAACCACAACGTTATACGGTGGCTTAACTGAGTTAAATCAAGCAGAGCGAAAAATTTTGACAGTAGAAGACCCTATCGAATATCGCTTGTCACGCGTCAATCAAGTGCAAGTCATGTCGGCAATTGATTTAACCTTTGCACGCGCCTTACGGGCTATTTTGCGACAAGACCCTGATGTTATCATGGTCGGTGAATTACGTGACTCAGAAACGGTTGCAATTGCGTTACGCGCTGCCATGACCGGTCATTTTGTACTATCCACTTTACATACCAATGATGCCATCAGCAGTACATTGAGATTATTAGACATGGGCGCTGAAAATTACATCGTTGCCGCTGTCTTACGCGGGATTGTCGCGCAACGCTTAGTGCGACGCAATTGTATCAATTGCGCGCGCATCACTGAGCTCACTTCGCAAGAAAAAATTTGGATTAGCAATGTTATCGGTGACAGTGGAGCTTCTTTCTTTTATCAAAAAGGCATAGGGTGCACTTATTGTCATAATACAGGTTATAAAGGACAAATTGGTGTATTTGAATTGTTAACCTGGAATGCAGAGCTCGCTGAAATCTTATGTCGCAATGATCCTGCGGAATTTTCACGTGTCGCACAAAGACAAGTAACTTTTAGACCGTTAGCGTTGAGTGGTTTAGACATTGTCAAACAAGGTATTACAACGGTCAGTGAAATCATGCGAATTGCCGGTGAAGGAATCACCCTGCAAGAAGTATTAGAAATGAATGTAGAGACTGCCACTTAAACTGAACTGGAAGCAACAATTTTATGCCTGTTTATATTTATCAAGGTCGAGATGCAAGTGGTGCGCTACTCACTGACAAACGGTATGCGCAATCAATGGAATCTTTAGGCACGCAGTTAATGAATGAAGGCATATTACCGGTTAAGATACTGCTGGAAAGTTCAACCGAGAGCATATGGAGCAAAGTAAAAAAGATTTCACTAGAAAAAAAATTATCGTTAGATGATATTGGTTTTTTTTCACGACAAATGTATACCTTGTGTAAAACAGGCGTCCCTCTCGCCGGTGCTTTAAGACAATTAGCTGCGCATACTAGAGTGAAACTGATGTCAGATGCACTCTATGGCATGGTCTCGTATTTAGAAGCGGGCCAAGATCTTGCTGCCTCTATGAGTTACTATCCTAAAGTATTTTCACCCATTATGATTAGCATGGTGAGAGTAGGGCAAAACAGTGGAAATCTTGCGGAAGCATTTTTACAAATTAATCGCTATATCGAATTAGAATCCATTGCTGTGAAAAATGTAAAAACAGCAATGCGTTATCCTATCTTTGTTCTCATTTCATTATTCATTGCGATCATTGTGATTAATATGTTTGTCATACCTTCTTTTGCGTCAGTCTTTTTACAAGCCAAAGTTGAATTACCCTGGGCAACGCGGTTTTTAATGGGCGCTTCTAGTTTTATGCGGCATAATTGGCTTTTGTTAAGTGTTTTTATTTTCTTTTCGGCTTGTGGATTTATTTATTATATCCAAACCGATAAAGGAAAATATCAGTGGCATAAATTTCTTTTAAAAATTCCTATTGTAGGCAGCTTATTAAAACAAATTGTTGTATTACGCTTCGCGCAAACCTTTGCTATCGTCATTAAAGCAGGTATTCCATTAATCACTGGATTAGATTTAATTGCGGGCGCTGTCAACAATGTATTTGCACGTAGCAAAATTTTAGCGATGCGCGAAGCGATTGCGCATGGTAATAGTTTGACGCAAGCAGTTTCTGTCACAGGCTTATTTTCGCCGCTAGAGTTGCAAATGTTTAGGGTCAGTGAAGAAACAGGGGATCTCAGTGATATGTTATTGCAAATGGTCACGTATTATCAGCGCGAAATTGACTATAATCTGAAACGTCTGACTGATGTGATAGAGCCGCTATTAATTTTAATGTTATCTGTCGTAATTTTAATATTGGCATTTGCTGTCTATTTGCCTATTTGGAACATGGTCAAACTTGCAAAAATTGGTTAATGTTGTATGCTAGTCGTACAGGATTTTTAGGATTTTTTTTATATTAAGGAAATACACTATGAAACACTCAGCCTCACGCAAAACATCTATCCGTGGTTTCACCTTAATCGAATTAGTTATCGTCATTGCAATTTTAGGTATCTTAGCGGCTGTTGCTGTTCCAAAGCTGATCAATATCTCAGGTGATGCACAAGCTGCAGCAACAAATGGTGTCGCTGGCGCATTAGGTGCTGCTTCATCAGAAAATTATGCCGTCAGAGTAGAAAAAAGCACGAATGGTTCCGCTGTTGCTAACTGCACAGATGCTGCTGCTTTATTGCAAGGCGGCGCACTTCCTACAGGTTATACGATTACGTCTGCGGCAATTGCAGTGGGCGCATCTGTTACTTGTACGTTGAATGGCCCTAGCAGCACTACTGCTACCTTTAGTGCGACAGGGATTGCTTAATTTTTACAATCCGTCATTGCGAGCGCTCACTCGCAATGACGCTGATCTTTGCCAACTTCTCCAACAACGGCAAAGTCTCTTCCCAAGACAAACATGCATCCGTAATACTTTGCCCATACACTAAAGTTTCACCCGGTGTATACGCTTGTTTACCCGAAACTAAATTACTCTCTAGCATAGTCCCAAAAACATGCTGAGATCCTGATCTCAATTGTTCTGCCAGTGCATCCACCACAGTTTTCTGCTGCTGAAAATCACGCATACTATTACCATGGCTACAATCCACCATCAGACGCGGAGCAAGCTTAGCCTCTTGTAATGCTGCAATAGTTTCATCAATCTGTTCGCTTGAATAATTAGGTGTTGAATGACTGCCTCTCAACACGATATGACAATGTGGATTGCCTGTTGTGGTAACAAACGTTGGCTCGCCACTTTTTGACAGACCAATAAACCGATGTGAGTGACGTGCTGTATTCACCGCATCAATTGCAATTTTATAATTCCCATCCGTCGAATTTTTAAAACCAACTGGCATGGAAAGACCTGAGGCTAATTCGCGATGTATTTGACTTTCCGTCGTGCGCGCGCCGATGGCGCACCAAGAAATTAGATCGCTAAAATACTGAGGCAACAGCGTATCCAAAAACTCTGTCGCTGCAGGTAATCCTAATTCAGTCATCGCCAACAGAAGTTTACGTGCTTTTGTTAAGCCCAAATTGATATCAACACTGCCATCCAATTTAGGATCACTGATTAAACCTTTCCAGCCTAAAACCGTACGGGGTTTTTCAAAATAAGCTCGCATCACGATAAACAGTTTATCTGCAAATTGATCAGCGGCTTGTTTTAACTGATGAGCATACTCAAGAGCTGCAGAATCATCATGAATGGAGCAGGGACCTACGACGACCAAAAACCGTTTATCTTTACCACTGATGATCTGTGAAAGAGTCTCGCGCGATTGCCGAATAAAATTCTTTTGCTGCGTAGATAGCGGCAACTGTTGCAACAATTGATTGGGTTTCATCAGAGATTGTTCTGCACTCACTCTGCTATCGTCGGTCATGTCATACATAGTATTTCATCGGGTAGAGATTAGCGCATGATTATAGATGAAGTTTCTATCCCTGTCATTGCGAGCCTCGCAATGACGGTAAAAGTCGTCACTATTTTTTATCTGTACAGTCAGTTATATTTAAGCAATATAATTATTAAATGAGGAAGTCTATGGGTGCCGGCAAAAAAGTCTATCTTGTAGGGTCAGCATCTGGCATAGCCGCTGCCGATTCAGGGTGTGGTGAAGGCCCTAAGGTCATGGAAAAATCTCCCTATCTCGCTAAACTTGCCGCTGCTGGTTTAAATTTAACCTGGAAAGCCATGTTAACGCCCAGTACTGACGAACCCATCCCGTCTGCTGTACTCAAGCATAATCAAAACTTAGCCTCTGTCACTGCCGAATTAACACGCCAACAACAATTTTTTACAGTACTTGGCGGAGACCATTCTTGCGCCATAGGAACTTGGAGTGGTGTGAAAAACGCATTGGGTGACAATAACACCTTAGGCCTTATTTGGATTGACGCACATTTAGACAGTCATACCCAAGACACCTCTCCCTCCGGAAATATTCACGGCATGCCTTTAGCGTGTTTATTAGGACATGGTGATCCATCGTTCATCTCTATCTTAGGGAAGGCACCTAAAATTCTTCCTGAACAGGTTTGTGTAATAGGCGTGCGCAGTTATGAGAGTGGTGAAGATGAGTTGTTAAAAAAATTAGGCGTTCGTGTATTTAAAATAGATGAAGTCAATCAGCGCGGGCTCAATGCCGTGATGGAAGAAGCACTCAGTATCGTCACAAAAGGAACAACTGGTTTTGGTGTCACGCTAGATATCGATAGCATAGATCCAAGTCAAGCACCGGGAACAGGCTGCAGAGAAGCGAATGGTCTTCACGCAGAATCTTTATGCGAAGCTTTGCATTGCGTTGCAAATCACCCTCGATTACTGGGCATAGAAATTGTAGAATTCGACCCACATGTAGATCAAGATCACAAAACAGAAAAACTTATTCCGCAATTAATGTCTGCGATGATATTAGGAAAATAAACAAGATGCTGTCGTTGAAAGTGAATGTCTCCAACCAAACATTACAAGTTTACAAAAACGAAAATAAAATTCGTGAATACTTAGTCTCCACCGCAAAAAATGGCGTCGGTGAAATATTTGGGAGTGAGAAAACGCCGTTGGGTTGGCATGTGATACGCGCAAAAATTGGTAACCTGCGTGCGCCAAATACGGTGTTCGTCAAAAGACGACCGACAGGAGAAATTTATACGCCAGAATTCAGAAATCTTTATCCAGGACGTGATTGGATTTTGACGCGAATTTTTTGGTTAAGCGGATTGGAAGTTGGCAAGAATAGGTTAGGCCAGGTGGATACTATGCGACGCTTTATCTACATTCATGGCACACCTGATGATGTCCAGCTGGGTGTGCCAGGCTCCAAAGGCTGTGTGCGTATGCGAAACCAGGATATTATCGAATTATTCGATTCTGTGCCGGTTTTTACGAAGATATTGATTGCAGAATGAGAGGTTCTCCCTCACTCAACCCTCTCCCGCATCTAGGATTGTGGCGCTGGTACCAATGATCCCGGCCGTACCTAGCACATTGAATGTTTTGCGGGAGAGGGTTGGGTGAGGGGAAACGCAACTAACACATTGTTTAGATAAATGTTTTTCCCGCGCGTTCCTCAATATTTTGTGCTATGATGAAGATATAACTGAATAAAAACTCGCCATCTGGAGGCGGTTCCACTATGAGCGACAGAGTACACACCTTATTAGAGTTTTGGTTCGGTGATCTCGGGGTAGCAGACCTACCTACCAGCGATAGAACCAATCTTTGGTTCGGAGAAAGTGATATTCTCAAGCAAGCTATGACGCAAAAATTTTCCACCGAGTATAGCGATGCTGTCAATGACAAACTGTCAGAGTGGGGAGCAACACCTCGCGGACGCTTGGCTCTCATTATTTTACTAGACCAATTCTCACGCTTTTTAAACCGCAATTCTTCGCACGCTTTTGATTATGATGTCAAAGCGCAACAGCTCTGCATAGAAGGCTTACGTGAAAAAATGGATCACTCACTCACCTTGATTGAGCGCGTCTTTTTTTATATGCCTTTAGTTCACGCAGAAAATGCAGAAATCCAAGAACAATCCATTAAACTTTTTCAAAACTTAGTCACGCTCTCCATGTCAGAAACAACACAAGTGTATCAACTCTTTTTAGCTTATGCTTATGCGCACTTCAGAGTCATCAAAGAATTTGGTCGCTTCCCGCAACGCAACGACATACTTGGTCGTACTTCTACCGCC
>CAJCIZ010000121.1 GCA_903970525.1 Myxococcales bacterium
CGATTAATAAAATCATCCACCATGCCTGATTGCAAAGGGCCAGGTCGGAATAGCGCAACAAGCGCAACAATTTCTTCGAAGCAATCCGGTTGCAGGCGTTTGACTAGATCTTTCATGCCGCGTGATTCTAATTGGAAGACTGCGGTCGTTTTGCAAGCTTTCAACAGAGTAAATGTTTTTGCATCATTCATGGGTAATAAATGAATGTCTAAAGGATCTTCGTTATTTATTTTACGTAAGGCATTAATGTTTTGCACAGCCCAATCAATAATGGTTAAGGTTCTTAAGCCTAAAAAGTCAAACTTCACTAAGCCAACTGCTTCAACATCATCTTTATCAAACTGTGTGACAATATGTTCAGGTTCCCCTGATTCACAATAGAGTGGGGTGAATTCGGTGAGTTTGCCGGGTGCTATGACGACACCACCCGCATGCTTTCCTACGTTACGCGTTGTGCCTTCTAATTTCCGTGCGAGATCGATGAGCGTGCGAATATCATCTTCTTTATCATAATGTTCTTGCAATAGCGCTTCTTGCGCTAATGCTTTATCTAATGTCATATCAATTTCAAAAGGAATCAGCTTCGCAATTTTATCAACATGACCATAACTCATGCCCAGCACACGTCCCACATCGCGAATCACCGCGCGCGCTGCCATGGTGCCATACGTAATAATTTGTGCGACGCTATCACGGCCATGGGTTTTCATCACATATTCAATAACGCGATCGCGACCTTCCATGCAAAAATCGATATCAAAGTCAGGCATGGAAACACGTTCTGGATTCAGAAATCGTTCGAACAATAATTCATGCGCGAGCGGATCAAGATCCGTAATTTTTAAAGCGTATGCGACGAGGGAGCCAGGGCCTGAACCACGACCTGGACCTACTGGCACACCATTCGCTCTCGCCCAGCGCGTGAAATCCGCAACAATTAAAAAATAACCGGCGAATCCCATTTTATTGATAACATCGAGTTCGATTTGTAAGCGTTGATCGTATGCAATGCGACTGCCGGAAAAAATCTTTAAGCGATCTTCCAAACCTTCTTTTGACACATGCACTAAATAATTTTCAACGGTAAAACCGTCAGGCACAGGAAAACGCGGTAAATAGTTTTTGCCTAGCGTTAAGGTGACTGTGCAACGTTTTGCAATTTCAACCGTGTTTTGTAATGCAGAAGGAATGTCCGCAAATAATTTTTGCATTTCATCACTGCTGCGAAAATATTGTTGTTCGCTATAGTGACGCGGGCGACGCGGATCCGCCAAAATAAATCCTTCATGAATGCAAACGCGTGCTTCGTGCGCTTCAAAGTCATCTTTATAAAGAAAGCAAACATCGTTGGTTGCGACAACGGGTAGATGATGGGTCTCAGCGCAATTGAGCGCAGCTTGAATATATGTTTCTTGTTGAGGGCGTCCGGTGCGATGCAATTCAAGATAATAACGATTTGGAAATAAATCCTGCCAGAATGCCAACAAAGATTTCACTTTGGTTTCATCGCCGGCCAATAAGGCAGCGCCCACATCGCCCTCAAGCGCGCCAGACAAGGCTATCAGCCCATCTGCCAATTCGCTTAACCATTCGCGTCGAATCGTGGCTTTATCATGTTGCTGGCCTTCTAAATAGCTGCGGGAAATCAGCCGCATTAAGTTTTTATAGCCTTGGTTGTGCCGGCAAAATAAAGTGAGGCGGAAGGGTTTTTTGGGGTCTTCATCATTGTACAGCCACAAATCAGCACCGATGATAGGTTTCACACCGGCATGGACTGCTGCTTGGTAAAATTTGACTGTGGCAAATAAATTGCCTTGGTCTGAGATAGCCAGTGCAGGCATGCGATTTTTGACAGCTTCATCTACTAAGGGCTTAATTTGTACTAGCCCGTCGATCAAAGAATACTCAGTGTGTACGCGTAGATGAATAAATGTTGGATCCATTTGAGCTTGCCTTGCGCTTAAGTAAAGATGTCCATCGTAGCATAGAGTTTTGCCCTCACCCAACCCTCTCCCACCAACAAGGCCACGATCAGCACAGCCCTATTAGCGGGAGAGGGTTGGGTGAGGGCCAGTCACCCCGGGCAAAAAAATTAGTCATGCCATGAGAGATGAGCTATCATATCCCCCTTTCATTCGGGCATATTAGATAGGTTTATACGATGAATCTCAACTTTCTCGATTTCGAGCAACCGATTGCTGAACTGGAAGCAAAAATTGAAGAGCTACGCATGGTGGGCAAAGACACTGATATTAATATCAGTGATGAAATTGCGCGCCTAGAAGGCAAGAGCAAACAGCTGACAAAAGATCTATTTTCAAAACTGACGTCTTGGCAAGTCACACAGTTGGCGCGTCATTCACAACGTCCACACAGCATAGATTATATTTCACGAATTTTTACAGAGTTTGATGAATTAAATGGTGACAGAGCGACAGCGCGAGGCGCTTCTCTTGTCGCGGGCATCGCGCGTTTAGATGATCAACCCGTGATGGTGATAGGTCACGAAAAAGGTCGCAAGACGCAAGAAAAAGTCGAACGCAACTTTGGTATGCCGAATCCAGAAGATTATCGCAAAGCCTTACGTTTAATGCTGATGGCAGAAAAATTTAAAATGCCTATTTTTACTTTTATTGATACACCAGGTGCTTATCCGGGAATCGGCGCAGAAGAGCGTAATCAGAGTGAAGCCATTGCTAGAAATTTATTTGTGTTGTCGCGCTTGAAGACGCCTGTGATTTGCACAGTCATAGGTGAAGGTGGTTCAGGTGGCGCGTTAGCGATTGGCGTAGGTGATCGCGTGTTAATGTTGCAATATTCCATTTATTCTGTGATTTCACCTGAAGGTTGCGCCTCTATTTTATGGAAGAGCGCAGATAAAGCAGCGCTTGCTGCAGAAGCGATGGGTGTGACAGCAGAACAAATTTTTAAATTAGGCTTAGTCGATCAAGTGTTGACAGAGCCGTTAGGTGGCGCACATCGTGATTATGATGCGATGGCTGTGACATTGAAAAAAGCGTTGTCAGATAATTTATCGGTCTTAAAAGCCATTCCAATTGCGCAACTGATAGAGCAACGCAATAAGCGCATCATGTCGTATGGATTATAATGTTGCGCTGTTATGTCATTACATTCTAGTTTAAATAATTTTTGCGAAAACTTAGACTTAGATAAAACAGTGTGGGTTGCTTACAGTGGTGGTTTAGATTCACATGTGTTATTGCATTGTCTCGCCACGCTCCGTCACACACATCCTCTGAAATTGCGCGCAATTCATGTTAATCATAGTTTAAGTCCTCATGCGGAAAAATGGGGGGAACATTGCGCCAACATTTGTGCTGCGCTCAATGTGGAATTCTCACAACAAACAATTCAAGCGCAAGCAGCAGTCGGCGAAAGCCCAGAAGAAATAGCACGTGAGCGTCGCTATGCTGTATTATCCCAATTATTGGCGCCGCAAGATGTATTAGTCACTGCACAACATCAAGATGATCAAGCTGAAACAGTTTTATTACAAATGCTACGCGGTGCAGGCCCAAAAGGTTTATCCGCCATGCCGCGCATCAAGCCACTAGGCTTAGGTTTTCAAGTGAGGCCGTTACTCGATTTTACCCGCGCGGAATTGCAAGCTTATGCAGAAGAAAATAATTTGCAATGGATTGAAGATGAATCTAACACTAATCTCAATTTTTCACGAAATTATATTCGTCATGAAGTCATGCCAGTTTTAAAAAAACGTTGGCCTAGTGTGTCGCAGACTTTGTCACGTGTGTCAGCTAACTGCGCTGAAGCGCAACAATTTTTACAAGAGATTTCAACTGAAGAAATGACCCGTGTCCAAGGATCACATTCGCACTCACTTTCTGTCAAAGCATTGCTTGCATTGGATGAAGCAAAACAACGCATGGTATTAAGATTCTGGTTACAACAATTAGGATTCCCTATGCCAGGTGTGACTAAGCTTCAGCAAATCCAACACGATATGTTGACGGCGCGTGCAGATAGAAATCCACATATTATTTGGTGTGGCGTTGAATTAAGACGTTACCAAGATGAACTGTATGCTATGCCATGTTTAAGCAAGCGCGATACCCAGCAAGTTTTTACCTGGGATTTTAATATGCCACTAGTGTTGCCGAGTATCGGAGAATTATCTGCGACAACCGTAAATGGACAAGGATTAAGAATGGATTTAACCGATGTGACCATTCGCTTTCGTCAAGGCGGCGAAGCTTTCCATCAAGCCAAGCGCCAGTGTCATCAGATGTTAAAAAATCTTTTTCAAGAATGGGGTGTGCCAACATGGCAAAGAGATCGTATTCCGCTGATTTATGTGGGTGATACGTTAGCGGCTGTTGTAGGGTTTGGGGTGGCTGAAGAATTTAGTGTGAAGCAAGATGAACAGGGTTATTTAGTGACGCTAACTGCTGAGTGATTTATCCTCTCTCCCGTTTCGCGGGAGAGGGGATACAGTTTTAGAGAGAGGTGAGTAGTATCAAGATAGCAGGAGAAAACTAACAACTATTTTGTTCTACATTCTTTACCATTGCTACCACAGCAGCAGCAACAACTGCGCTTGCTACAACAACATAAGTATCTCACGAGCGCACCAAAAGCAAGAATAGGTAAAGCAGCGCTGAAAAATTCGCTAAACATTGCTAAGCGGACAGCGTCTGGGTGAAAAGGTGTAAGATTCATAATGCCAACAACAACAGCAACGATAACAACTAAACTGACAAAGATTTTCATTACAACCATAGTAAGACTCCTTGAGGGTGGTAGATAGTATCCGTGACTTTCTATATACAGGTTAATAGGAGATGTGCTTAGAGTCAATCACTTATGTAGTACCCCCTCACCCGCCGCTCTGTCGCAGCCCTGCCAGCATGACAGGGCTTGCGGGAGAGGATGAGGGATAGACGAAAAGTCAATTGCGTTAGATTGTTGATTTTGTTACAGTCGCTCCGTTAATTTAACAATATTAGAACGACCATGACTCGATATATTTTTATTACAGGCGGTGTCGTTTCCTCCCTTGGAAAAGGCATAGCTTCCGCATCTTTGGGCGCTATCTTGGAAGCCCGCGGCCTTAAAGTCACTTTATTAAAGCTAGACCCCTATATTAACGTTGATCCTGGCACCATGAATCCCTTGCAGCACGGCGAAGTTTTCGTCACAGAAGATGGCGCTGAAACGGATTTAGATTTAGGTCATTATGAGCGATATGTGCGCGTAACAATGACTAAAGCCAATAATTTCACCAGTGGCCGCGTTTATGCCAATGTGATCCGTAATGAAAGACGGGGCGATTACCTAGGTGGGACCGTGCAAGTCATCCCGCATATTACAGATGAAATCAAACGCCTCATCATTGAAGGTGCCGATGGCGCCGATATCGCAATGGTTGAAATTGGCGGGACGGTAGGGGACATAGAATCACTGCCCTTTCTAGAAGCTATTCGCCAAATGCGCGTCGAAA
This sequence comes from Myxococcales bacterium, assembly GCA_903970525.1. GTDB lineage: Bacteria > Pseudomonadota > Gammaproteobacteria > DSM-16500 > DSM-16500 > UBA5158. The sequence continues at coordinate 5,480 of CAJCIZ010000121.1, forward strand.
TGGGTAGGCAAAACGCCTTATTCATTCACTTGACGCTGGTACCTTATATCCAAACAGCAGGTGAAATCAAAACCAAGCCCACACAGCACTCTGTGAAAGAATTACGTTCTATTGGTATCCAGCCCGATATTTTACTGTGTCGTTGCGATCGTTTATTGCCAGAAAGCGCAAAATCCAAATTAGCGTTATTCACAAACGTAGAAAGACGTGCGGTTGTTCCCTTGCAAGATGTCGATTTTGTTTATCAAATTCCGTTAGAGCTGCATCAGCAGGGATTAGATGAGATCGTCACAGAAATGCTCAACCTAGATGTGAAAAAAGCAGACTTAAGCGAATGGGAGCAGGTAGTTGATAACTATCGTCATCCTGATTCTGAAGTGACAATTGCCATGGTCGGTAAATACATGGGATTGACAGAGTCTTACAAATCATTGTCTGAATCATTACTCCATGCCGGTATCCAAACACGGACACGTGTTGTCATTCATTATGTCGACTCAGAAGAAATTGAAAAAGATGGCACAGAATTATTAAAAAATGTTGATGCGATTTTAGTACCAGGCGGTTTTGGTAAACGTGGGGTAGAAGGAAAAATTCTCGCCGCGAAATTTGCGCGCGAAAATAACATCCCCTATCTCGGCATTTGTTTAGGGATGCAAATTGCGATAATAGAATATGCGCGTCATAAAGCAGGTATGGCTGATGCAACAAGCACGGAATTTTCTCACGAAACAAAACATCCCGTGATTGCGATGGTCACCGAATGGATTAATAAAGCTGGCGAAATTGAAACACGTCATGAACATTCCGATAAAGGTGGCACCATGCGCTTAGGCGGGCAAACTTGTCAATTGACGCCTGGTTCTTTAGCGCAACAGATTTATGGCAAAGATAAAATCGTCGAACGCCATCGTCACCGCTATGAAGTGAATAATATTTTCTTACCACAAATTGAAGCAGCCGGCATGAAAGTTTCCGGTCGTTGTGTGAATAGCAATTTAGTCGAAATGATTGAATTACCCAACCATCCTTGGTTTATAGGCTGTCAGTTCCATCCAGAATTTACCTCTACACCACGCGATGGACATCCGTTGTTTACAGGATTTATTCGTGCTGCGAAAGAATATCAAAAAAAGAATGAGGAGAAGCAGCGTGCCAGTGTCTGATTTTGAAATAGGTTTGGACAAACCGTTCTTCCTCATTGCGGGTCCTTGTGTGATTGAGAGTGAGCAATTTGCAATTGATACAGCAGCAGAATTGAAAGAAATCACGGATCGTTTAGAAATTCCTTTTATTTATAAATCTTCTTACGACAAAGCGAATCGCACCTCAGGAAAAAGTTTTCGTGGCTTAGGTGTAGAAGAAGGCTTGCGTATTTTAAGTGAAGTCAAAAAACAAATTAAAGTACCTGTCTTAACTGACGTGCATGAAGATTCACCCATAGAAGAAGTCGCAGATGTGGTTGATGTGTTGCAAACACCGGCATTTTTATGCAGACAAACAAATTTTATTCAACGCGTTGCGCGTCAAGAAATTCCCGTCAATATTAAAAAAGGCCAGTTTCTCGCGCCGTGGGAAATGAAAAACGTGGTTGAAAAAGCCATAGAAGCAGGTAATAAAAATATTTGGGTGTGTGAACGAGGGGTGAGTTTTGGTTATAACAATTTAGTCTCTGATATGCGATCGTTAGCTGTGATGCGCGAAACAAAATGTCCTGTTGTGTTTGATGCAACGCATTCTGTGCAATTACCCGGTGGTCAAGGAACCAAGTCTGGTGGTCAACGTCAATTTGTCCCTGTGCTCGCACGTGCCGCAGTCGCTGCAGGTATTTCTGGTTTATTCATAGAAACCCATCCCGATCCTGATAACGCCCCCTCCGATGGCCCTAACATGTGGCCTTTCAACAAATTAGAAGAATTGCTGGTTTGTTTAAAAGAATTGGATGTCGTGGTCAAACGCCAAGGATTCATTGAAGTCCAATAAATAATACTGTCATTGCGAGCGAGAGCGAAGCAATGACGGATGCGCATTGACAAAAGCAGCCCAAAACTGTATTATTTGTGACCTTTTCTAATCATTATGTAGGATAATAAAATGAGCTCATCAAATGCGCTAGTACCCTCTGATCGTAGTGACTGGAATCAGACTATGTCACATTTAGCCGCTGAACAACACGACCTAGCGAATCAGCTACAAAAATTAGAGCAAGAGCTTGCAGAACTCACGTCAGCAGGCTTTGGGCAGCGTTCAGATGAATGGTTCAATGAAATGGATCAAAAAATACTTTCACTTCATTACAGAATGAATGGCGACAACTTAGTCTTACTAAAGCCAATCCCAAAGCAAATCCCAAAGCAAGAAGAAAAAGCTGTTCAATCAACTCCGACTGTGGACACGATCTATGAGCCAATTCCTCTCCAGGCATTATGTTTTATAGGTGGTCAAATTCAATTGATTGATCTCATAGAAAGTGAGATTCGACGTTATAACGCAAATGAAGAAGTTGGTCTTGGATTAAATAGTCAGCCTGCTCAAGAAGAAGCGAAAAAAAGTGACACGAAAAAATATATTGTGCTTATTCCACATGAAGCACTCGTCAAAAGCCTTGATAAAGAGTTTATCTATAATTACCTTTGCACTTATATGCCAAATTTAAAGAAAACAAGCTACCTAACACTCAAGGATAATTTATCCTTTATCATTGATACACGACCTACAGATAACAAAGAGCTAAATGATGATATGAGAGGAAATATAGAAGCTTTCAAATCGCGATTCACTGATCCCCGTAAAAACTGTTTGGAATATTCCAGCGCTAATGCAGAAGATCACTTTAATCATTTAATGTTATTTCTGACGCGACTCTGTGGGATAAAACCTGTGCCCGGGATTGTGCCATTGAGTCAGAAACAACTTCGGATTCAGTATGAGACCAAAACCAAGCAATCAATAGCGGATGCCTTTAAAAAAATCTATGCAGCGATGTATGATGGAGAGCAAACGGGTTTCAAATCGAAGGATTTTTTAAAATCTGTTTATAAAGTTGTGATGGTTGCGCCTCAAGGTACAGCGATGTCCTCTCATTTCAAGCGGGTTAGGGAAATGAGTTTTGGTTCGTTAACTGACATTATTGATGAGAAAGAGCCTACAGCAAGAAGTGTAGCAGCGTTGTCTTTAGCCAAGAAGCATCACTCAAATTGTTACGCAGATAATAAAGAATTGTTTAATGCGATTTATGTTCGTTCATTTAAGGAATCAGGTGTTTTTAAGCAAGCCCATATTGCCGGTAAAACATTTTTCAGAGCAAAAAGTGTCGAAGAAGCACTGAAAAATAAACCCCAATTTTTGGTAGAAACAGCAGAAGTGTTGCCAACACCGAAAGAGACTATTGATAAGTCTGATTGGCAAGATGACGAGAGTCGAAAAGATATCATTGCAACCCGTTTAGGAAAACGGGGTGGCTAATATTTCGTTTTATGATGTTTTTAACTATATAGGATAAAAAAATGTTTTCTTCAAGCAATCATGATGGCTCAGATCTATTTCCTTCTTACGATCACATTGGTCACGATGACTGGATGATTGCACGGTCTGGTGATGAAGAGGCTGATTCAGTTTCAGAACCCAGTGATGAAGAAAAGTTAAAGCAACTTGAGGAAGAGTTTGCAGCACTCAGAGCAAAGCATGGTGTAACTCATAAGGAGATGGAAGAACTAGAGCAGCGCTTATTTGAACTTCAGTACAAAGTGCGCGGTGATCACTTGGTGGTATTAAAGGAACGCCCAGGTCGCGATGAAAAATCTCATCAACCGACGCAGGTTGCGCAGAAGACTTATCAACCCATTCCGCTTAAATCATTACACCTAATTGGTGACGAAAAAGAAATTGAAGCCATAAAAGCTGCAGTGAATCGTTATAACTTAATGGAAGGTATTGTTTGTGCGCGACATAAGCAGTCCATTCAAGAAGAAGATAAAGAGAACGTTGCAGAGAAAACAATTTTGCTTGTTCCACATGAAATGCTAGCGAATAGTATGGCCTATGATTTTGCGAATCGTCTTCTTTCTACCTATATACCTAATTTAGATAAAGGGAGCAGTCATCAAGCCTATCTCAAAACTTTATACGTTATTATTGATACACGTCCAACAGGAAACCGACAACAAGATGATGAGATGAGAGCGAACATTGAAGTGTTCAAATCGCGATTGTCTGACCCAAGAAATAGTTGTTTGGAATATTCCAGTGCTAACAGAGAAGCCGACTTTAATAAATTAATGTTGTTTCTTACGAAGCTCTGCGGGATAGAGCCTGTACCAAATGTTCTGCCTCAGTTATTGAGCGAAAAAGAATTTCAAATGCAAAAAAATCAAGCGATAGCAAATGCATTTAAAAAAATCTATGCTGCAATGTACTACGGAGAAAAAACAGGTTTTAAATCGTCTGATTTGTTAGAGAAACTTTATAAAGTTGTTATAACGAGTTCACATGGTGCGGCGGTCTCTTCTCATTACAAGCATGTTAGAAGCATGAGTTTCGATTCATTATCTCTTATCATTAGTGAAAAAGAGCCAACGGCAAGAAGTGTTGCGGCTTGGTCTTTAGCTAAGGTACATCACGATAACTGTTACGCAGACAATAAAGACTTGTTTAATGCCATTTATATACGTTCATTTAAGGAATCAGGCGCATTTAAACAAGCCCATATCGCCGGTAAAACATTTTTCTTGGCAAAAAGTGCTGAGGAAGCGCTGAAAAAAGCCCCAAACTTTTTAGTCAAGACAGCAAAAGTGTTGCCACCAACAGAAGAAACTAGTGATAAGTGGTACTTGGTAGAAGATGAAAATCGAAAAGATATCATTGCAACGCGTTTGGGAAAAAGACCTATGTAGAGAGATACCTCGTCATTGCGAGGCTGCGAAGCGTTTAGCCGTGGAAATCCAGCTTTATAGAATCTGTTTACTAAGTACCCGCTCCCAGTTATGATGAAGAATCATCCTATTGCTGCACCTTTCTAGGTCCCAATACATGGATAAACTTCATCACCTACGCCATCACAGACCGCTGCATGTTATCGGCATTTATATCTGTTTACTGAGTCTGTTAATCATTGTGTATTCAGCGGTCTTGCATGATATTCCGTTCGTAATCAATCATGAAATGTTTCCATTTTTGCACATGACACAACAAAATATAAATAACCTGCATCATAGCTATCAATATTATTTAATTGCTTTCATGGTCCTCTCTGGGCTTGTCGTTGATATTGTTGGACCTCGCGCGATATTAGTGATGAGCTTAGTTATGTCTCTTATCGCTAATTATATTTTTATTTAT
>CAJCIZ010000122.1 GCA_903970525.1 Myxococcales bacterium
AGACTACCCGCATCAGCTTTACCTGTGCCTGCTAAATCTAAAGCAGTGCCGTGATCTACTGAGGTGCGAAGAATAGGCAGGCCAAGCGTGACATTGACTGCGCGGTCAAATCCCATGTATTTGATTACAGGCAGAGCTTGGTCGTGATACATCGCCAGAATCGCATCCGCTGTTTGTGTGTGTTTGGCAGTGAAGATAGTATCAGCCGGTAAAGGCCCGACAATATCTTTTCCTTCCGCGCGCAATTCATTGAGCGCAGGTGTAACAATCTCAATCTCTTCACGACCAAAATGTCCATTTTCTCCCGCGTGTGGGTTAATACCGCAGACGAGAATTTTAGGTTGTGCGATATGAAATTTGTTTTGTAATTCACTATGCAATAAGCGCACGGCGCTGAGTATTTTTTCTTTCGTGATAGCTGTTGTCACTTGTGACAAAGGAATATGTGTCGTGACTAAAGCCACTTTGAGTTGGTCTACAACAAATAGCATGAGGGATTCTTTGACGTGACACAGCTTCGCTAAAAATTCAGTATGTCCTGAAAAAGGAATTTGCGCATCATTGATTACGCTTTTTTGTACGGGGCCTGTCACCATGGCATTCACCGTTTTTTGCAAACACAAGTCAGTCGCGATTTCTAAGCAGCGTATAACATGTTCCGCATTGCTTGGATTTAACGTGCCAGGATGACAGGCTGCGTTTAATTTTACAGGGATGATTTTTAATTGCTGTGGCTGATGGATGCTAGCAGCTTGCTTAAAATCAACCGGGGAGAGTGTGAGCGGGAGATTCAATAATTTAGCGCGAGATTGTAGCGCTTCTGGGTCAGCTATAACGATTAGTTCAGCGGGCCAGGATTGTTGAGCAATTTGTAAGGTGATATCCGGGCCAATCCCTGCGGGTTCGCCCGGTGTAATAATAATGCGTGGAATTAAATCTTTTGTCACTAAGCCATCTCAGGATTGGTATTGATGAAAGCAGAGCTGCGTACTTTTGTAATCCAGCTTTGTAAGCCTTCTTCAAATTTTCTTTGATAAACCAATTGTTCGACTTGTTTGCGTAACTTCACAACATCATCATGTTTTTGAAGGTTACGTTTTTCAACCAGTCGCACTAAGTGAAATCCATTGGGTGTTTGCACAGGTCCCAAAATGTCGTTCTTTTTCATGTGGACTAATTCACTTGCAAACGCGGGTGGAATTTGTGGGAGTTGTCTCCAACCCAAATCACCGCCTTGTAATGCACCGCTGCTATTTGATTCAGCGACTGCAACATCGCGGAAACTGGTGCCACGATGAATTTTTGCCAACAAATCTTCCGCACGTTTTTTTGCGGTTTCTACATCAGCAGGTGAAGGTGCTTCAGGCAGTGCAACGAGAATATCTTCTAAATGATATTCTTTGTTGTTGTATTCTTTCCATGCGGCAGAACGCATAAAGTCGTCAATTTCTTGTGGTGTAATCACAATATGCGAACCGACTTCTTGTTGCTCGATTTGTTGTAAGACAATTTCTTCGCGAATTTCTTTGTGATAATCCTTTTCAGTCGTTCCTTGCTTCGCTAATTGTTCGTAGAGCTGGGCGGTGGTTAATTTATTTTGATCTGCAACTTGCGTCACCGCTTTTTCGACATCGGCATCCGTAGCATGAACGCCAGATTGATCGGCAATTTGTAATTGCAGCGTGCGATTAATGGTTTGTTCCAACACTTGTTTTTCTAGCACATCATTTGTAGGTGTTGGTACGTTATTTGCAGCGAATTGTTTTTTTACCGTGTCCACAGCATTATTTAATTCAGACTGTGTAATGATAGTGTCATTGACAACAGCGACAATGCTGTCTAATGGCTGATCTTTCTTTTGTACAACGGCTGCATGAGCAGGATGAGATTTTTGCGCAGAGCAAACATCTGTCATGAATAGTGTGCTGCAGAGTAGAGCTAAACCGGTTATTACTATTTTATGTTGCGTTACCATATGAGATACCACGTCTAATGTAATTAATAAAGTTGTCCAAAGTTGGTGTTGTAACCACCAATGTTGCTGCTAAGAAATTGGCTAGGATCACCCGAGCCAAAATTACCCAAACCTCTTAAAGCGAATTGCAGAAATATTTGAGGATTGTATTGGGGGGTATGGCTGTTTGGGTCAAGGTTAGTAAAAGTCCGCCCCCCTATTAAACGCACAGCCCAACAACAGCTGTCGTATTGTAAGCCAAATATGAGATTCTGGAAATAATTTCGATTAATGCTTTTCGTTGCCCGCCCTACAACGCTCCAATCTCGCAAAACGGGCCATGCAAACGAGAGGTCGGCTTGCTTTAAGCTATTGGCATTGCTATTGGGATCTGTGCCCGGGATGAGATCCCCTTGCCGTACAAAGTTGTAGCCCAGGTTAATAACTCGTTTAGAATCAGGCGAGTACTGTATATTGGCACTTTGGTTGTCCACGTTATTGGTTTGAACATTCCAAATGGTATTGCCCGTGACCGACCAATGGGGGTTGAGAGTATAGGTGAACGTCCCTGAGATAGGGGAGCGGCGTAATTTATTATCACGTCGGGTCGTGGCGTCTGGGCAATTGGTATCTGTTATCGTGCATAAGGTCACAACCCGGTGGCGAAAATAGAATAATTGCCCAATGCCGGCACGGATTCTCTCATAGCCAGAATCCGCATCCAAAAAGCGGGTTGTTAAACCCACTGCAACTTGGTTTGCGTCACCCAGACGATCCAAGCCACTGAAACGGTTATAAGTAAATAACTGGTCGTAGGTTAATGTATTTAATGTCGTATCAAACAAGGGGAAGCGTGTTTGATTATGGTAGGGAACATAGGTGTAATACACTTGAGGTTCTAGTGTTTGTCTTAAGTTGAAACCGAATAATCTCACATCTCTGTCAAAATACATGCCTGAGCCTACATCAATGATAGGTAAGGCCATCCCTAGGTTTTTCAGTGAATTGTTGGAAACATGTCCTAGCTCATACTGCGAGAATGACATTTGTACGCGCGGTGTCACATAAAAATAAGGTAAGTTAAAAGGTAAGCTCACGCCAGGCTGTATATGCGTACGGTTGCCCATGGGCAATAATGTGCTAGAACCCGGTGTGTCGCGTAAATCAAAATGCGTCACATCATTTGAAATAAAATAATCTAATCCATAGCGTTGATTTGGATAATCACCGTTTAACACAACTTGTGGAAATCGGCTGTACTGATTTTGAAACGGTGCAGTTTCATCGACAGGATGTAGTGTTTGATATTGTTGAAGCCGTGTCATGAAATTCCAGTTGGTGCTCTTGTAGCTCACGCTGGCTTGTTGTAACAGTTGGTTATCTGTGACTTCATTCAAATCATTACGCAAATCACGTAAATAGTAGTCATCCGTCACATAATTATAATCAACGCCGCTGGTCCAATGTTCATTGAATTGCATGTTGTTCTGCCAGGACAATGCGCCGCGCGCTGAACCTGCGCTCTCAAGTCGGTTTAAATTAGCGAGAACATAGGGATCAGCGCTGGATTGATATTTTTCTTGTGAAGTGGTTTGGAAATGGCTGAATAATTTATCGTTGCGTAATGCGCTAATATTTAATCTTCCATTGGTTGTTGGAGTGAGGTAACGAAATAAATTAGTCAATTGCCAATTTCTTTTTGCATAATAAGTCGGCGTAATGGTCGTGTCATAATTGGGTGCTAAATTCCAATAAAATGGAACTGACGCAGCTGCACCTGACTGGCCTGTTGTCGTGAAAGACGGTGGTAAAAATCCAGTTTCTCTGCGTTTATCAATCGGGAAGTTGAGATAAGGCGTATAAAAAACGGGGATTCTTTTTATATATAGACGTGCATGTTTTGCCACACCTCGACCTGTATTTTTGTTGAGAACAATGCTTGAAGCTCTCACTTCCCAGACGTTGGAGTCGGGTGGGCAGGTGCTATAGCTGACTTGTTGTAACTCATAAATTTTAGGTTCGGCTTGCGTGAGTTCGTTTGCTTGTCCCCACGCGCTAAGTTCTGTCACGGGATGTGATTCTTGTAAAGTTTGGTTGTCTAATGTGACGGTTTTTATTTCTGTTGAAATCCCAGTCCGATAAAGAATATTTTTTAACGATTTCATCTTTGTTATTAAATCGACATGCGCGACTTTTGCGATAACTAAAGTATTCGGTTCACGTAAATGCACATCGCCAACAAGATCAATAGCGCTGAGTTTTCCTGTCACAGGATCACGATAGAGTAGAGCGCGATTCGATTTAATTTGTTCGCCGATTTGTGAAATCGTGACATTCCCTTGTAGGGTTGATGTGCCATGTTTTGCATACAGTGCAGGACCAGTACTCGTGATTTGAACTAAGTTACGTTTCACTAATTCTTCTGGGTAAGTAAAAGGATCATCCAGATAATATCCGCCGCAGCGGGTATTCTTTTGTGAAATCCAACCTAATTCTTCTGCGATGGTGTCTTTTGTTAAGGACGGGTTAGCGAAATTGATCTGGGGGCTGATCACGCAAGGTTGCTCTGTCGCCCCAGCAGTTTTCACTGAGCAAACACAAGCCAGCATGGCAATTAATATCCATTGATAGGGTTTTATTCTTAAATACATTGCGTGCTTCACGTCCTGCTTGGGATAGCAAGTGTACTCAATGGGTGGGGGTGCTGTCACTGCATGTTTTGATGTTACTTAGGCTATTTAATGACTGGGGTCCCGTCACTGGAAAAATTTTTTTCGTGCTCGCAGGCTCCGCGCGAAAAAGGAATTTTCCCAGTGCCACCCCGTATTTTATATAAAAGCCTCTTGTCGTCACCATTTGAGAGGAGAAGGTATAGCTAAACCTAAACAATTCGCATATAATTTGCCCAGATTTCCGGGAATATCTATTAAAGGCAACACATCATGGACATGCGTCAACAAGCGCTCACACATTGGCTGCAAACTTTTTTCTCTACGACATCACTCGATATTCATGCAATGCCAGGCGACGCCAGTTTTCGACGCTATTTTCGTGTGAAGCATGGCGCGAAATCTTATGTCGCCATGGATGCACCGCCTGCGCAAGAAAATAATTGCCGACAGTTTATTGCAATCGCTAATGCTTTGCGGGCTAAAGGCTTGCATACGCCTGATATCATCGCGCGCGACTTGGAGCAGGGATTTTTATTACTGTCAGATCTTGGTAGTCATGTTTATCTCAAAACATTGAATGCCAGTAATGCAGAAGAATTATATGGGCGTGCATTAGACGCTTTAGCCATTTTACAGTCTTGCCGTACAGTAGAAGATTGGAAGGTGCCACTGTTTACAGCAGACCTCATGTATCAAGAATTGCAGTTATTTAAGGAATGGTTTTTGCTGCGGCATTTGAATTTAGAGTTGTCTCAACAAACAGAAAAAATGTTAGCGGAATTTTTTGATTTTCTGGCGAAATCTGCGGCAGAACAGCCTCAAGTTTTTATGCATAGAGATTATCAATCTGCCAATCTCATGGCGTTGCCGGATAAGCAAGTGGGGATCTTGGATTTTCAAGATGCGTTTATTGGGCCGGTGACTTATGATTTGGTTTCATTGTTACGCGATTGTTATATTGCGTGGCCGGATGATCTCGTTAAAAAACGTGTGTTGCAATATAAACAAAAATTAACGGATATGTCTTCTGTCGGCGATTATGAATTTTTACGTTGGTTTGATTTGATGGGATTGCAACGACATCTCAAAGCTATTTTAACTTTTTCTCGTAAGTTTCATAGGGATCACAACGCAAATTATCTACAGCATATTCCACGCACGTTAGCATATATTGCTGCTGTTCTGCCACAATATGTAGAGTGTGAAGCATTCAATGCATTTTTAAATACAACAATATTGCCAACATTTAAAAAGGTTTCTGCCTCATGCGCGCAATGATTTTAGCAGCAGGTCGAGGCGTGCGCATGGGTGATCTCACGCGTGATGTCCCTAAGCCTTTATTGAAAATTGCAGGAAAATATCTCATTGAGTATTCGATTGAGGCATTAGCTAAATTTGGCATCAAAGATATTGTGATCAATTTGCGTTATCGTGGCGAGCAAATTCAAGCAGCGTTAGGTGCAGGTGAGCGCTATGGTGTTAACTTGCATTATTCAGAAGAAAAAGAAGCGTTAGAAACTGGGGGTGGTGTATTTCAAGCGTTGCCACTTTTGGGGAGTGAGCCCTTTATTGTAGTTAGTTCTGATGTAATAACAGCATATCCTTTAGAGCAATTACCTAAAAATCCAACAGGACTTGCGCATCTTGTTTTGGTGGATAATCCTGATTTTCATCCACAAGGTGATTTTTGTATTATTGATAACTATCTCGCGATGACAGGAGCGGAAAAATTTACGTTTGGAAATATTGGTGTGTATAGACCAGAATTATTTTCAGAGTGTGAGCCGGGGTTTTTTCGATTAGGTGATTTAATTAAGCGTAAAATTGCAAATCAGCAAATTACTGGCGAGCATTATACGGGGTTTTGGCATAACTTGGGGACGCCAGAGCAGCTTGCTGAGCTCACAGAAAAATCGGATCTTCTGAAATAATAATAATGGGTTGTGATATGAAAAGCGTTACTTTTGTTTTATCAATTGTTGCTCTTGTCTTGGGTCCCATCACTTGCGCAATGGCGGAGTTAGATAAGCAGCAGATCGAGATTGTTTCTTTGCATAATCAGCTGCGCGAAACGCATCATGCACCTAAGTTAATCTGGGATGATCAATTAGCAAGTTATGCAGAACACTATGCAAGCCAGTGTCGATTTCAACATTCATCATCTCCCTATGGAGAAAACCTTGCGGCAGGGTATCCGACGCTATCTGCAGCGATACACGCATGGAGCAATGAACAAAAACAATATTCATACTTTTCCCCCGGTTTCTCTATGAAAACCGGTCACTTCACACAAATCGTTTGGAAGGCCACTCAAAAAATCGGCTGCGGTTACGTCAGTTGTGACGGTAAAAATGGCACGCCCGGAAACTACTTAGTCTGTGAATATAGTCCGGCAGGTAATGTTGCCAGCAGAAGATATTTCGAGAAGAATGTTTTGCCAGAGTGAGATCCTGTGAGCCGTCTTTCTATCATTAATATTTCCTTAAGCTGCCCGTGATAAATTCTCTAAAAATTTAATGAAGAGTCTATCTCCATGAGTATGAGCGGCGGAAATAACCCATCAAATCAGACGCTTAGTGAAAGCCCGGCAATGATGTTGGACGTGAGTAAGAAATATTATCATTGTTCAATTGAAGCTTTGAGAATAGTTGCGGGAGATGAGAGGTGGAGCAACCCTCTTTTACTGAGAATTGATTGATAGAATAGGGTGTACTCATGCCAAGTAGTGTAAGTAAAAATGATAGGGAAAATAAATTCAAATCCCCAAAGTTTATTGATAAAGATCAGCCGACCTGTCAGGAAATGTGTCAATTCAGTAATAATGAAATATGGCCTAACGTTTCTATACCATTATCCATGAATTATTCATTTATACTTCCCTCCTCGCCCGATGCGATGGCTGACTATATCAAAGCATTAGATCATTTAGAATTATCTCATTTGGAACTTTATCCTATCAGTTCAGGAAGTCTGCAGTTCTTAGCTAAGAAAGCTATGGCAGCATGGGAAGACGTTGCGCATATTTCATTTGTTGAAAATGATCAAAACGTTGATCTTAATTTTGCAGTGTTTAATCATAAAACATTTCTCTCCCACTTATTTGAAACAACAAGAGGTGTCGCAAATTGTTTTGCCTATCCCAAAAAATTAGCAGCCCTCAATGAAGTTTGGATGCGACAAGCCGGCGAATATGAAAAACTACATGTCTTGGTGCATGAGCTAGGACACGTGCTAGAGCTTGATCATTTTTTCAGGCCGGCTTATAGGGGGCGCAGGATGGCTCTGATAGAGGGGCCCTCAGTGATGAAGTCTAGTTATTATCAAGAGAATATTATTGCCGTAGGCCCAATGCCTTATGAAATTCTTTTTGTGCAGTGTCGTTATGGTGTGAATACTCACACGAACCGTGGAAATAATACCTATCATTTAACGAATTATAGTTGGAACACAACACAGTATGAAACAGTTCAAGCAATTTGGGATGCGGGTGGTGTCGATGCAATCAGCGCAGAAGGTGTGTCTGAGAATGCGTTAATCGATTTGCGAGCAGGGCCGATGGCCTATTCTAAAATTGGCAAGACACGCGTTTCTATTGCATTCAATGTTGAAATTGAAAATGCGATTGGCGGGAATGCGAAGAATCATATTATTCTGAATTCGGTGAATAATGTTGTTGATGTGCGCAAGGCTGAAGATATCACAACAATTGAGACAGATCCTTTTCATTCAGGTCATGATGTCATCCTAGGATTTAAATCAAATCAAGATAAGATAATTTTACAAGGTGAATGTCCTGATGCATGGAATATGGTTTACTTAAATGATGAGCCTGTGAGTAGTCAAATCCAATTCAACGCGAACAATAGCTTAACTTTGATGAATGTCTCACATCTGCCAGCTAGCGCAATAGGGTGTGTGCCTGGTTATGTAGGTATAGTGGCAGGATTGATGTTTGAATTACCTGCTCTGATCAGTGAGCCCAGCGTGACGTTAAGTCACGCTTTAATTTCTGGTATGGCTTATACATTTGCAACACAGATGACTGCGCATACACTAAAGGATGGAAGGTTATCTCCAAATAAAATTGAAACACTTAATCAGTGCATGCATTCTTGCATTGCTTATTTCAATGGTTCATTGTTAACAAGTGGTGTTTCTTGCGCAGCTTATTATTTGTCGAAATTAAAATTGTCTGAACAAACAAGTCGACGGATATCAACTACTGCGGCAATCACTGCATCTATCGCTCCATTGTCAACAAGTCTAAGTGTTTCTGAATTGGCTGTAGCGGCCGTTGGCAGTTATGCTGGTGCCTACATTGTAGAAAAGATAGGGCAAAAACCTATTCTGGGCCTTGGTCGTTTGTTAAACCGATTGGGTATGTGGTCTAGTACTCGTGTCTCAACGCTCTGTGGTAGTCAATTAGATCAATACAAGCCTCATCACTACAAAGTGTAAGCACTGAATGCATTTATGTGATTGATGCAATCTTGATAATCAGCTAGAGAAGGCATATCATTTCTGCCTGAATTCTATTTCGGCACCATGAAGCATAATTCTGTCAAAACATGTCATGGTATTTCTCAATGTGTGATCATAGGTCAGGTGCGATATGCCTAGAAAAAAAGTGAAAATATCCAAAGATTCTGAGCAACCGAATAGTTCTAGCTCTTCCAGTCATTCAAGTATCTCAAGTAGTGTCGAGCATTTAAGTGCTTCTAGCAGTTCTAGTAGTTTAAATACTTTAAGTAGCTTAGGGAGTTTAAGTGCTTTAAGCAGCTCCAGCAGCTCTAGTAGTTCAAGCGCTTCTAGTAGCGCTAGCAGTCTGAGTAGATCTTTTAACCCGCCAAGAATTGCTTTATATGCGAGCCGTCCCAGCGGTACTAAACCGAGCGGACAAAAATTTCCTGATTTAGTAGAGTATCAAGTGACAATTAATAAATTGATGGACAAAGTAGAAAAAATTAAAGCTGATTCTGTACTGTCCAAACAAGAAAAATTAAATCAATTGGGCGAAATTCTCGCGCAACTTGAAATGAATGATCAACAAAGTTATATGATGTCTAGCTGTGGAGTGGCATATCCAGTTAATAAAACTTTCTTTAATTGTTGCCGCACATTTAGAGTGCAAGAACTTAAATTGGCAGTAGAGATTGCAAACGATCTCAATCGAGAGTCGAGCTATCAGCAAGTCATGAAGCAAGTTGGACAAACACAGACTTTTACTTATATATTCACGCCTGTTGATAATCTTCTGGCTGCTTTTAATAATCAATTCAGAGTCAAGTTTGGGTTGTGGCGAGCTGAGTTACTTTCTCTCAATGAATTTCCTGAAACGGATGAAGAATTACAGGCATTAAAAAATAAATTGCTTGAGATGAAAGATAATTTTACGAAGCTTTTTAAGTGTGCTAAGCGTAAAATTAGCGATGAAGAACTGCAGCAGTGGGTGCAAATTTATAATTCAACCATGAATAATAAAAAAAATGCGATGGATAAAAACATTAAATTTGCCAAAGCATTTGCTGAGGCTGAGGCAAAGATGTTAAAAACTTCGTCTTTAGCTTTCGTGCAGAGAAGTCTTAGTGCAAATGCAATTCCTCTATCGACAAACCACAAGAGAAAAGAACCTACTCAGTCTAAAGAAGATATGGGTGCGACTAAAGCTGGTGAGGAAGTTAATTCTTCAGCGCCCTCTACGTCTAGCGCTGAAGGCGGAAATACGCCAGCAGTGGTGTTTCGCGTGCCATCACTGCCTTTGCCTACGATATCAAGGTTTTATCATGAACCTAGTCAACCAAGAATTTATAACGATACGCCTACGCAGGAAGCAAATACAAATACTATTTTGTCGCAGTCATCTGCTGAAGATGAAGAAAACAAAGAGAAGCTTGGTCTGTGATGCATGTAACACCCCTCACCCGTCGCTATGCGCCGGGTGAGGGGTGCGTATTTAAAATAATAATTTCAAAGTTTTCTATTTAAGTTTATGTCAAAACACAGTAAGATTTAAAATCTCTTCAAGCAGGTCTCATCATTTTTTCACCTATATTTCGCATCTAGCATCACCTGACACTATTCCTCACTCATATTCTCTGTCATCTACAATAAGGAGTCACCCCGTGTCACTAGCCGTTATTTTCAGCCGCGCCAGCTCAGGCATTCATGCGCCACTCGTTTCTGTGGAAACACATCTCGCGCGTGGGATGCCGCAATTTAGTGTTGTGGGTTTGCCAGAAGCCGCAGTGAAAGAAAGCAAATATCGCGTGCGCAGCGCTTTAATTAATGCAGGGTTTGAATTTCCACGGGGGCGTATTACAGTGAATCTTGCGCCAGCGGATTTGCCAAAAGAAGGCGGCCGATTTGATTTGCCCATTGCGCTCGGTGTATTGGCAGCATCTGGACAAATTCCAATCGATAAATTATCAGAATATGAATTCACGGGTGAATTAGCGTTGTCAGGTGAAATACGTGCTGTGCGCGGTGTGCTGCCGGTTGTGCTGGGGGTGAAAAATAGTGGACGCAATTTAATTGTGCCAACCAGTAATGCAGAAGAAGCAGCCTTAGTGAAAAATCCTAAAGTTTTTTCTGCCACTCATTTGTTAGAAGTGTGTGCATATCTAAAAGAGGTGCTAACTCTACCAAAGTGTGACGAAGCTCCCGCGCAAGCGATACCAGAAAACGTGTTGGATTTAGCAGAGGTGCGTGGTCAGTCTTTCGCAAAACGTGCGCTCATGATTGCAGCGGCAGGCAAGCATAGTCTTTTATTCATTGGCCCACCCGGCTCTGGAAAAACCATGTTGGCGAATCGTTTAACCAGTATTTTACCTCCGTTGCGAGATGAGCAAGGCTTAGAAGTCGCAGCGATTGCGTCAGTCAGCAAAGCAGGATTTGATAGTAAAAAATGGTTACGTATTCCTTTTCGTTCGCCGCATCATACGACATCAGATCGGAAGAGC
>CAJCIZ010000123.1 GCA_903970525.1 Myxococcales bacterium
CATTCTTCACACTTTGAATTATCACAGACGAAGTATTCACGGCATTGCATTCAGTCCTAATAGTCAATATGTTGCAACCGCCAGTGATGACAATGCTGTCTGCTTATGGTCAGTGACAACCGGCAGTCTGATACGCGAATATCATGACCACACAGAAGCTGCAACCTGTGTTCAATTCAGCGCTGATGGGTTATATCTTGCGTCAAGCGGCTGGGATAAATTTATTTATTTACATGATATCAACAGTCATGAATTAGTGAACACTTACACCGGCCATACTGCATGGGTTTATGCCTTGGCTTTTAACAAAGAAACAAATCAATTATTAACGGGCAGCTGGGATCATACCGTTAGATTTTGGTCTGTCAGCACGAGAACCGTGCAGCCACTCTATGGTCATACGGATAAAATCAATGCGATCGCCTATTCCTCGGTTACTCATCAAATTGTGTCAGCTGGATGGGATAACACGTTTTGTATATGGGATACTGCAACCGGTAAATTACAAGCATGTATCAAGCCATCGCATCAGCCTGGTTATTTTCCCGGAATATTAACTGTTGCCTATAGCCCGGATGGCCAGCAAATTGCGGCAGGCCAAGTTGATGCAACTTTAGATTTATGGTCTGTCGCTGAGAAAAGCATGATAGATATACATGAACATCGCCAAAGAATTACTTGTCTCGCTTATCATTCATCCGGACAACACTTAGCGACAGCCAGTGAAGATGGCTTTGTTTTTAATTATAAAATGTTTGAAGGCGAGCCTATCGCACGCATGAAATTGTTTAACAAAGCTGAAGTGAATAGTGTTGCTTTTCATCCCACGCTACCTCACCTAGCGGCTGGCGGATATTGGGATGAAGTGAGCCTGCTAAATGTAGAAAAAGCAAAAATGGTTTGCATATTTAAAGATACTCCAGATGTTACCTCGCTTGATTTTAATTTAACGGGAAATCTATTAGCAGTCGCGTGTGACAAAAACACAATTAAAATTTTTGATGTTGAAACTCAAGTCTGCCTCAGCGAATTGAAAGGACATTCCAAGAGAATCAATAAAGTTACATTTTGCCCTCAACATGCTTGGTTAGCCTCTGCAGATGATGACGGCATCGTTATCATTTGGTCACTGTCTTCCAAGAAACCTCATCAGATTTTACGAGGCTTCACGGGTGGCGTGAATGCACTGTGCTGGGCGCAACAACAAAATAGCTTATATTTATTAACAGGCGGTCAAGATAAAGCACTACGCTGTTGGCAAATTCAAGCTTATGGTTTAGAACATAGAGCTATTATGATCTGGACGAATTACCAACCTTCTTTTGTCTCAGCAGATGCGAGTATTAATAATACAAAAAATCTCAGTGCCAAACATACTCAGCTCTTTAAACAGCGACGTGCGCAAGGAACACCTGCTCTTGTCATTTCAGATCATAAGCGCTATGATTTCGACCGGTAAAAAGTAAAGGAATTCTTTTATGCTCTCACCTTCCTCAACCTCGCTTGTTACATCACATCTTTCCACTGGAACAAGCCCAAGCTCCCTACAAACACGCTTAACATTACGCATTGATTTTGCACTGTTTTCTGCGAGCTTTTTACCGCTATTAAAAGGCACCGCATTAGAACCACAATTACAAGCCTATGCGAGATATACAGAAGAAAAAGCAAAAGAAATTAATCAACTCTTACTAACGAGCCCCCTGGCTGCCGCTAGAAATCTCATCATTGGATATAGAGAAGATATTCAACGCAGAACAAACGCGATACAGATTACTCAAGAGCTATCTCAAGCACAAAAAGCAGCTGTGCATGCGATCAAATCACAGATTACAGAGGGATTAAAAAAACTCATAGAAGATATCAATTTTATTTTAGTCGATCCTGATATCAAATATAAAACTGCGGCACTTTTCTATAGTCAAAGTATCGTGAACAATGCATCCGAGTATAAAACTTCATTTGAACAAACATTAGCAGCACTGTCTGAAAGCTTACCTCAGAAACCAGGACCAACCGTTTTTATCAGCTACGCATGGCCCCTGCCTGAATTGATGCCTAGAGAATATTGGGTACAACCCTTTTTAAAACGCTTAGCGTTGCATTTAAAAATGGCCGGCTTACAAGTCAAACTCGATATCGGAGGAGAAGAAGTCAATGGCAATCCTGTCGCAGGCGGTCTAGTTGGCTTCATGGAATTTGCCGAAAAGTGCGATTACGTTTTACTGATGTGCACTGAATCATTAGGGAAAAAACACTTAGAAGGTCATGGCACCCGAGCAGTCAACACAGAGCTTAATAATATTTTAACTAAAGTGACAAATGATAATCAAATAACAGGCGAACAGCGCGTTTTCCCAATTTTATTAAGTGGCACACACGCAAATGCTTATCCTATCGCCTATCAAAAGTATCACGAAGTATTAGAATGGCGAGAATTTTCATATGCTAATAATATCAAACAACTGATTGCAAAAATTTTACCTATTCATTCTCACCGCGAATCATGGGAAAACCTATTCACTAAACATCGCATTCTCACGGAAATTCCCAACAAGGAATTTATAGAAAGTTTAATCCAGATGAATGAATATCAGAATTTACAAAAGCAACTTGAGAATGATAAACAATACAAGCTGCTCTTAGCTGAAATGACTCAGCACAATGAATCACTCGAATCAAAAGCTGATTCTTCGCCAACCCTCTTGTTGGCAGAGAATGAGAAGCAAGACCTACGTGTTGAACGATTACGTCAAAAAATATTAAACGATGAAAACTTAACGACCGATCTAGAAAACTATATTCCAGCCAGATGCGCGCCGCCAACCGCCTTACAGAAGACACAAGATTTAGAACAAGCTGCCATTGAATTTATAGCTTCAAACAAATCAGTCTTTTTACTGGTCGGTAACGCGGGGAGTGGCAAATCTACATTTAATCACTATTTGGAAAAAAAGCTCTGGGAAAAATATAAACCCGGAGATGCAATACCTTTATTTATTCCATTGCCCTTACTAGATGATCCTCATGCAAATCTCATTGAACAAGGCTTAAACTTACACGGATTTACTGCATCTGAAATTTCCGCATTAAAGAAGTCTCATAAGTTTACCCTAATCCTTGATGCTTTTGATGAAGCTGAGCTGAAAAGAAATATATGGATTTCTAATCAATTCGGATTGGCAGATATTAAAAATCGAGTACAACTCATTATTGCCTGCAAAACAGACTATCGCGACAATTTAAACAATTATAAACCTATCTTCATGCCATACGCTGAAGAAAAACCACGCGCAGAATTATTTACTGAATTATCAGTCGTGCCATTTGATAAGACACAAATCCTCGAATATATTAAAAAATATATTAATAACCATTTAGCAGAACTCACAAAAGCATTTCCTGGCTCAGAATGGCGCCAAGCAGAGACGTATTTTAAAAAATTATATGAAATTAAAGGCTTATCTGAATTAATCACAAATCCATATTTGTTATCCATTGCTATGCAAGTTTTACCACATATTGCAATACTCTATTCAAAATTAGAAGATAAAGAACGATTCTTATTTACTGAAGCAAAATTACTTGATCAATTCATGATTTATCATTTCTCCCGTGTGCGAGATAAAATGGTTCAATATGATGAAAAAGAATTTCATCCGGGCATCATGGAAGATTTTTATATTTTTTCAACTGACCTCGCTTGGAAGATGAAACAAAATAATATGCTTCACATCACCTTTTTAGCTTCCCGCTCTAGATTAAGAAGTCATGTTGACTCAAAAAATCTATTCTCTGAATTTTTCAGCAGCGATCCTGATTATTGTGCAGCACGCAAAGGTTGCCCTTTAGTCACGCTTGGACCTGGTGTTATAACCTTTCAACATCCGAAATTAATTGATTCATTTGCCGCGCGATATCGATACGATCAAGATGTAGAGCGCAACCCAGCAGAAGCACTTCAACACATGAGTGACCTGCAGTTACAGAGCTTACCAGACGAAGACTTGTTATTGCCCTTACGCAATCAACCTATGGGCTTACATCCAACCAGCGCTCCAAACTATACAAACGACCAAAAAACAACATTCTTCCCTGTAGAAAGTAAAAATGAGGTAGATGAGGATGACGATGATGATTTTGCTTTAGCAAAAGCTTTATCTCTAAGTCTTAGTCTAGGCCAAAATAACAATGAATCCTGAAATTAAAATTGTTCTAGACGAACTCAAAAGAACTCACAGATTAATGTCTGAGGATAAGCCATCTCTCTCATTGAAGATTGAATCTGATGGTGAAGCCAGCGCTCAAAGAGACAATTCTCTAGAAACAGCGGTTAATACATTTTTAAATAATCAACCCACTGTACTGTTAATTCGGGGAGAGACAGGCACAGGAAAAAGTGTATTTTGCTCGACATTAGCCAGAGAATTATGGTCAAAGTATCAAGAGGGCTCATCCATACCATTATTGATTTCTCTTCATACTCTAAAGAATCCTAGCCATCAAGCAATCGAAGAAACACTAAAGAATCTTGGCTTCTTAGAACATCATATCGATGAATTAAAACTAAATCATCAGTTCATTTTCATCATAGATGGATATAGTGAATTGTTTAGCCTGAAAAATATCATTGTCACAAACCACTTGCATGAATGGAAGAGCAAAGTCATTATCACCTGCAACCAAGCAAGTTTACTGGGTGTTCGCGATATAACATGCTTATTCATGCCTTACGTCAATGAAAAGCCAAAACCTGCATTGTTAAAACAAATCACCGTGTCGAAATTAGCTGATGCTGAGATAAAAAGCTATCTGTCACAGCATCAACTGATACTACCTAACACTATTTATTCTGACATCAAACCACTCTTAGATAGACCCTTATTTTTAAATTGGCTAACAACACAGTATAGAGAGCTAATAGATCCGTCTAATGATTTTAATAGTGCAGCATGGAAACAAATTCTTTTTGACATGTTTACAGCTTGTTGGTTTGATTGGCATGAACAAAAGATTAGAGACAATAGACAAGTCACTGTAGAGGCTGGCAATGTTAGAACGCAATGCATCCAATTCAATAAGGACATAGCACAACATCTTAAACAACGACAAGAAACTTCTATCGATCTTAATAAAAAACCATCACGGCTTAAGGGCATACCTTCAAATCCCTTGTTTGCAAATTTAATATCATCAGACAACATATCATTGATGATAAGAATGTCATGTTTATTAATGCAAACCCAGTCCATGTGTGGTTTTATGCTAGCACCACTGATCGAGTATTATGCATCATCAGATAACACGCAAACACCATCCGCCTTAAATCAGACAGAAGCACTTGCTCCGAAACACCACCAAGATATTGTTAGAACTGTTAGTTCTTACACTAGAGATTTTTCTTTAGTTTCACTGTTATCCGATCGAGTCAAACAAGATAGTCGCTACAAAGAAATTCTGTATAAAAAAATCCAGCAATCAAAGCATCAACCAGAAGAAAGCAATGAGGCCATTGAAGCCGGCAATGCATTAACCGTTCTGACTGAAGCAGAAGAAGTTTTTTCCGAGAGAGATTTTAATGATATTTGCGCAACAAATGCTTATTTAAAATCTGTGATTTTTGACCGTACTTTATTAAGAAATGCTAAAATAAATCAGAGCTATATCGAGTCTCTTTGGTATCGTGAAGCAGATTTATATAACCTCACGATGAAAGATGTTCAATTTGCTGAGCTGCCTTATTATCAACATGAGGATGAAGTATTGCTCTGTTTTTTAGGGCCGAATAATACCATACTCTCTTTAGTACAAAATGATGGATGCATTTCAATCTATGAATCAACTTCAGGCAAGCTGGTATTTTCAATCCCAAAGCCTAATGACGTTCATCATTATGACGCAATAAAATATTTTTCATATAGTCTAGAAAAAAATATTCTTGCCATAAAAATAGGGCATGAGACCCGGTTGTATTCTATCAATTCAAAAAAATTAATCTATACCATGAACTCCTACAGCAAACGACGCACAGATCAGGTTGCGCTCAGTCGAGATGGAAATGTATTAGTCACGAGCTCAGATAATATTACCTCTGAAAGCGTAATAATTCCTATAGATGGCACAACATCGCTTCAAGCTAGCGAGTTTCAAAGTACAGATTTATTTGCATTAAGTGACGATGGCAGCTTACTTGCTAACATTAATCAGAGCAGCTCAATTGGAAAAGAGATTCAGCTATGGAATTTAAGCCCGCGAATATTATTAAGTGAGCATGTGCTATTTGAGCACGATGAAGAGGCCGAAGAAAAAAATAGCAAGTCACTTGCCACACTTGGCACACATACACAAGAGTACCTCACATTTAGTCAAAATAAAAAGTTATTAGCTTATGGCGCTAACAATATTAAAATTTTGCAAACAGAAGACACCTCTCTGATAGCTACTTTCATTATTCAAGATCGGTTAATTTTGACCGCCTTAGTGTTTAGTCCTGACAATCAGTTAATTATTGCAGGATTATCAAATTCAATTGTTGTATGGCATATTGATAGCAAATCAAAAATTCTTAAATTTGATGATCATTCAGAGAAAATCACCAGCCTCTTTTTCAGCGAAAATGGTGGACAGCTAATCTCATCTTCTCTTGATGGAACGGTACGATTAAGATCAACAGCAAATTGGCATAGAAGAACTGGCACGGATAATAGTTTAGCAGCACAACATTTTGCACTCAGTCCAAATAATAAGTTAATAGCTATGATCCATGATAGCAATATTTTAGTCATTTGGTCATTGGAATTTAATCTAGAATTGTGTCGTCATGAAATAGGGAAAAAAGGCTGGGGCTTTAAAGATCTGATTTTCAGCACTGACAGCCAATATATAATTTTAGCAGATAACTTTTTTTCTATTGTTTTTTCTTATGTTGTTGCTGATTTAATCAATAATAAAATAGAACAATATCATCGATTAAAAGGTGACTATCATGAACTTGCGATTAAAGATGGCAAAGAAGAAAATGAACATTACTTAAAACGAAATAGCTATCTGTCTCCGGAATATCACATCAAAACTCTCGCAACAAGCCTCAATTACGTTTTAGCCGCAAATGATGATGGTAGTATACATCTATGGAAATGGAACATACTTTACAGGGAGCCAAAAGGCTACGCCTGTTTAGCTGATAATCCTAGTGGGATACAAGTCATACTAAACGATGATGCGGATGAGATCGTCCATGTCATGAACACATCACCTAATCAGTCGATACAACATCAAGATACAGTCGGGAGAATCTCGCCTGATGAAAAATATGCGGCGTTTATACGAATAACAAAAAGAGAAGATCAATCAAGCTTATCCATAGTTACATTTTTAGATCTAACGACTTGGAAGATCTATTTAGAGTTTATTGGCCACCACAACGGAAAAATGAAAGATATAGCCTACAGCGCAAATAATAAATTCGTAGCAATAGCTCAAAGCAATTTCATTTATTTACTTTCAACCGATTCATTTAAAGTCATAAAAACCTTGTGGCAACCAGAAATGATAAATTGCATGTCATTTAGTCCTGACAGCCAATACTTAATCGTTGCGCTCAAAGATACCACGGTACGACTATGGGATACGGTCTCAGATGAACCATTGTATATTACTAAAATATCTATTGGCTGCGTTAAGAAGATAGAGTGGTCAAATAATCTTTCTAAGATGTTTTTTGCAACACTAAGTGACGATAATATCGTAAGACACTGGCAAGTCGTAAACAATAGTTTAGCGCCGCATATCGTATTGCGCTGGGCTAGCTCACGAAACACATTATTTGGATATGGCGCTAAATCTCATTCAATACAAAATATCAGCCCGCAAAATGAAAAATTATTAGGACAGCTGACACAATTTTCTTTTCTGTCGCAAAGAAATAAAATAGTGGAACTCATGGAAGAGGGTCAGTCACTCAAGGAGCAATATAAAACATCTGAAGCATTGGAACGTTTTGAAAAAGTATTAAAACTAAATCCAGATCATGTATCAGCACATTATTTCAAAGCTTGTCTACACCTGTCTTTAAACGAATCTAAACAAGCCGATGAACATATAGCCCATGTATTAAGCATCGGGTTGATTCATCAACAAACGCTTGGCAGCAAATTTTATTCTAGTCAAGACACTGAAAAATGCCGTGATGCGATAAACTTTTATACTGCTGCTTTAAAACTGAATCCTATGGATATTAATATCATGGTAAAGCTCGCGGAAGTATATATAGAAGATAATAATAGAGATGAAGCCTTACAATATCTTGAAACTGTGCTAGCGATAGATCCGGAACACAAGGATGCCTTAGAGATGAAAGATATGGTTTTAAAAGAATCGACTGATAACCCTCAATCTACCGAATTATCAAGAAGACCCGCTCTTTCATCTCAATCAAGAGCCGTTGCAAACAATCCTCCTGAAGACCCTGATGCAGATCAAGCTTTACAAGAAGCTATATTCTCCTCGCTACGAAGATAATGCTGAGCTGTTAACAACACAGATTCTCATTCGATTCATCTTTGTCATTTTATATATCATTCTCTAGCCATGCCTTTATCCCATAGAATGGAATATTCTGTACTAGTCCATTTTTCTCATATATTTTCTCGGATATTTTGAGCGCCGTGGTTGAATGCGGATGAGATTCTAGAAATAGAGCAATACTCTTTAACCCACCCCTCAAACCGGCTTTTACTTCAACTGGTACGATCATCCCTTTTTTTAAAAACAAAAAATCGACTTTAGCATTGCTATTACGCTCTTCACGATGCCAATAATATAGATCTGGAGAAGCTTTGATAGAGGTATAGGTTATATATTCCTGCGCGACGAGCTGCTCTGCAACGGCGCCAACATGTCTTACCTCTAAAGGTTGAGTCACCCAGCTTTTTAAATCCAACCCTAACATACGTTGCGCTAAGCCAACATCAAAATAAAATACTTTAAATTTCTTTTCATTTTTTGTTGCCCCTAGTGGCTGGCCCTGACCAGATGAATGATAAACAATATGTGCTATTCCTGCTTTTGATAAAAGTTGTAAGGCGTTCTTTAACGGTGCTGCGCGAGAATCTCCATCAACACCTGTAAACGTAAATTTCTTTCCTAACTGCTGAGGAATTGCTTCAAACATTTTTTCAACATTTCCTAATTGATGCTTATGCGCATATTTTTGAAAATCTTGTTTATAAGCTTGCAGAATTTCATCTTGCGCCTCTTGAGAAAGTCTCACATCTTTAAATCGAAGCCAACTTCCAACAACCGCAGGCATACCGCCCAACCAAAGATACGTTTTTAAATACGTCATTAATTGTTGATGAATAACAGCATCATTTATCTGTTTATCAATATAGTTTCGCAAATCATCTCTATCTTGAGCCGTCAAAAATTCTAAAAAAGATAATGGATAGAGATAAAGAAATTGAACTCTCCCTACTGCAACACCTAGCTTATCAATTGCAAAATCTAGTAACGATCCTGCTGCGATGACATGCAACTCTGGATAATCTTCTTTAAAATATCTTAATGATACTAATGCTTTCTCACATTCTTGAATTTCATCAAGAAACAGTAATGACTTACCTGCTTCAATCTTTTTACCTACCAGTAAACTTAATTTTTCCAATAATTCGGATATTGTTAATCCTGCCTCAAATAATTGTTTAGCTTCTGGGGTTTTCTCAAAATTGATCGAAATGAAAACTTCAAATTGTTTACCGAATTCTTCAATGAGCCAAGATTTTCCAACCTGCCGTGCACCACGAAGAATTAATGGCTTTCGTAGAGGGTGAATTTTCCATGCCTCCAGCTCATTCAATAAATCTCTTTTCATATCAATGCCTTATGAATTCAACGACAAAATACCGGGATATATAGAGATATACTAAGCTATTTTCCAAGGTTTTAAAAGGTTAATCAACGACATTTTCCAAGGTAAACGTTAGTGAAAAGAGAAGTCGCTGAGCACAGCCCTCAAAAAAGTCGTGGCTATAACCCAAACTTACGCCTACACCAAGCTTTACTACTTTCAAGATACTGCCCCGCCATGAGAATTAAATTACAGATGGATTGAACACCAGGCCATAAATTATTCCAATTTTTTTCTGCGAGATGATACGACTTTTTGGCGACTTGACGCATATCATCAACATGGATACTACAAATCCCTTTATAAAATCCATTCACATTTTTTTGTTTCGCAATGAAGTATTCAACCGCACTCACTCCAAGAACATACTCCCCCAAATTAATAGCCTGCTCATGGGAAATAAACTCTGATTTTCCAAATACTGAGTCATTTTCATACTTACAAAACAAGAAAAAAGCGCACGGTATAAACGTGGCATAGCTGCATATTGCTCATCTAGGCTTTGCAGCATATTTTTAAAATGTTTACTGATGTTTTTATGCAAAGATAAAATATCATCGCGCCTGATATTTAACATGGAACGAATCAATCGACCTTCTACCGTGTTCTCTAAAATAGCTAATAAAATTTCTATTGCTTGTCGTAAAGTCAGCTCATCTTTGTATGCAATATACATTGCAAATGCAACAGATGCGCCATTCACTGTCATAGGAAGATTGTACACATTCCCACAATAAGGATTAAAATAATAATTACGTAGCATTGCAAGTTCAGTGATATACGGATTTTCAAAGAAATGCTGAAATACAACAGCATCCAAGAAATTAAATACCAGGGCGACTTTAAGCCCTGTCTTCTTCTTTGCAGGGTCAGAATATTTCTCATCCATTTCTCGCTGTATGTCTCTTAAATTGTGACGAACCTGCTCAGCAGATCGCAATCCAACAGGTCTAGGTGGCTAATGGTTATCTCGCATCATATTCTGTTTCTTGTTTTAAACGTTTGGGAGGTGATATTATGTCAGATGCTATTAATTTGACCAATAACTACCCAGGCCGGCCCTGGGGCTCTCAGTTTAACGGACATTAAAGCGGACATTTCATCTATAAAATACTACTGAATATCATATAATATCTGCTATAATCAATAACATGGGCACAAAAAAACCGGACATTAAAGCGGACATTTTAGCGGTCATTGATAGAGGCGAAAATCTCTCGATGATAGAACCGCTCTCAATTTCTGCGGAGTTCGCACAACGAAAAGGTCTAACTGACCTTGCTGTAGAACTGGCGGTAAAATCCGCTGGGTTTAAGCGTAGCTTACCTCTTGCAATACAATCCTCACTAGCGACCGCAATCAGAGCCATGAATTGCTACTATAGCAACTTAATTGAGGGACATGATACACACCCTATCCAAATTGAAAAAGCTTTGCAGGGTAATTATAGCTCTGACATCAAAAAGCGTAATTTACAGAAAGAAGCAAAAGCACATATTGCAGTTCAAGAATGGATTGACAAAGGCGGCATTAAAAATAGCGTATATTCTAGCGAGTCACTTTGTGAAATTCATAGGCGCTTCTGTAGCTTGCTACCCGAAGATTTATTGTGGGTAGAAGACCCACTGACTCACAAGAAAGAAAAAGTCATCCCAGGACAATTACGTCAAGCGGATATCCAAGTTGGAAATCATATTGCAATAAGCCCCGGAGCAGTTCCTCGATTCCTCAGTCGATTTGACTCGCACTACAGCGCATTAGGAAAATCTGAAACCATATTAGCACTAGCTGCGTCACATCATCGATTTTTATCGATCCATCCATTTCTGGATGGAAATGGTAGAGTGGCGCGACTAATGTCTCATGCAATAACACTGAACGCATTAGAGTCGGGTGGAATGTGGTCTATTGCTCGCGGTTTAGCACGCAATATCGATCAGTATAAAGAATATTTAGCCAATTGTGATTTACCACGAAGAAATGACTTAGATGGACGCGGGAACCTCAGCACTGAAACGCTCGCAGACTTCACTCAATTTTTTCTTGAAACATGCATCGATCAAATTAATTTTATGGAAAAATTAATGAAGCCAGAGCATTTACGTACGAGAATTTTATTATGGGCTAGAGAAGAAGTTGAGCTAGGAAGTTTACCTTCCCAAGCATTTCCTATACTCGAAGCTATTTTATATCGCGGCGAAGTAACCAGACGTGAAATATTAGACATTTTAAATGTGACAGATAGACACGCACGTCGAATAACGTCTACTTTAATCGAGAAAGGAATTCTAACTTCTGATACACCAAAGTCTGCACTGAAATTAGCCTTCCCCGCTACGCTCGCCAGCCGCTGGATGCCAGGATTGTTTCCGCCCTAAGCTGCTCAAGAATACTTGCACTATTTGTGATCAATCTCTTGACAAAAAAGCCCTATTACGCTTAAATAAGCACCTACAAACCATACACCTGGAGATAAATATATGAAAGCCAAACGCGCTTTAATCGCAAAATTAGTGAAAATCAAAAGTAAACATAGTACTGCTGAACGTTGCAACTGGTGTAGAGCTGAATAACAAAGGAATCTCATCATGAAATCAAAACAGAACTTGATTGCCACTATCGTCAAAAAGAAAAGTAAAAAAATATCATTAGCGAATTGCAGATCCACCTGCTGGTAACCTGCCAGCTTTAACTTCTATCAGAGCTGCGTTACGCAACGAGTGCGTCACTCAGCTCTGATTTCATGAGCCTATCGTACATTCCTCTTAGTAACATCTTGCTGGGAAACCATAGTCTTATTTTCTTTCACTGGCTTACCTTTCCAAATCGAATATAATTTATTTGCAATTTTTGGCGCAAGCGTCTGAGCACCATACTCAAATGAATTACCCAAAATACCCAACTGCAAAAACCGCAAGACAAACAGATGATGACCACATGTCACGCTAACTAAATTGAGGAGCAATAAAATCCCCTTTGCATTTTTAAAAGGAACTTGGCAACTAGGATGCGTATAAGTATCACCTCGCGCTAATCCGCGTAGCGTCTTCCATGTTCCATCTTGCGAAAAATTAGGTAATGTATTGGCAGTTTGATTTTTTCTTTTATCTTCTGTGACCGTCCAAATAATTCCTGTCAAACACATTGAGGTGTAGGCAGAAATAAGTAACGTATCCACAATATCTTTATTGCCAAAAAGATATCGCGCAGAACCCATTTCGCGCGCTAAATAAAATGCGAATGAATGTGGAGTCGGTCGCCGGAAATTAGAAAGGAAAGGGGCTTTCACCTGATTTTTATCAGGCAAGATAGTCTTACGAATAAACGGTGTTTCAAATGTCACAGCAACGAGCGTGCTAGATAAAGCCGGTGCAAAGGTTGCAAGCAATGTATGTTTTGAATAATCCTCTCCATAATATTTTCGCAGCATTTCCACGGTACTATATTGCATCAAAACAGAAGAGTAGCAACGCAATACATTCCATCCTAACCCTTTAAAAAGAAAAGCTTTTGAATCTTTCCAGGTTTCAGTCAAACTCACATTTAACACAGCGCGATTCACTAATACACGTGGAATGTGTGAGGCGAACGCACCTGTCATTGGACCCACAATAAAAGGCATAGCAGTGTGTAAATAAGTTGCAGGGACATTTTCTTCGTTAGGCATTGCGATTCTATTTCTCTCTTTTATAGTTTTCTGCACTAGATTATACTACTGATTCATCATAAAAGTAGAATCATACTATGCCAATCGCTCTCAATAAACTGCTTCAATACAAAAATCCCGAATTAATTGCACGCTATCGCAAAGATTATCCTAAGAATAAAATATCCCCACAAAAAGCGTTGCGCGAATTGCTCAAGTATTTTTGGCTATGCGCCAAATACCAAGAAGATAAGAAAAAGAACCCGCGCGATGCTTCATTACGATTTTCTTGTTCTGTCCAATATGAAATGAAAGAAATCGATGACATGTGGCATACGTTTTTACTCTTCACCGTAGACTATACAGCTTTTAGCAAAAAATATTTTGGGAAATTCATTCATCACATACCTAACACAAAAAAACAGAAGAAACTGTCAAAAGCACAACACGAAAAAGAATTAACCCTTTATTTGTCGTACATCTATGACAATCTAGGTGCAAATACGCTGCGAACTTGGTTTGCGGATTTGTTAAAATAATGTTTTGTTAGAAATCTATCAACACGCTAATGTCCCAATTTTACCTTGCTCGTCTGGATATGCCACACGTGCGCGCCCCGCTTGATTGATGATAATCGCCCATGAAGGATGAGTAGCATGGCTGTCACAAAACCAAAATGTTCCATTTTCTCCCGGCGTTAATCCTGTTGGTAAAATTTGCAAATAATCACGATGCAAAGAAGATCGCCAAAATAATTTTCCCGTTTGTGATACAGCATATAATATTTTTATCACATTATTTGCATGAACTAACTCACCACTTTCTTTTTCATCAACAAATAACAACGCACCTTCTTGCCATTGCCCAGAACACGTCGCATGATCCGCGCTCTTGCATAAACTAATTGCCTTACCGCGCAGCTGAGCTTCACTTCTCGCTAAACTTATCGCACGCAATAATTGCCCTACAGACACTTGATCTTGTGATTTGGCGAGAAAAAATCGAAACGAGGGTACAACGTATGCAAACACTATGCTAATGATAACCAGCGTGACCAGACATTCAAAAATCGAAAATCCCCCACGCCGTGTCATGGTTATTCCTTGCTAGGCTTCATGTGTGGAAATAAAATCACATCACGAATGGAAGGAGAATCCGTGAATAACATCACAAGTCTATCGATCCCAATGCCTTCCCCTGCTGTAGGAGGCAATCCATATTCTAATGCTGTGACATAATCTTCATCATAAGGCATCGCTTCCTCATCACCCGCTTCTTTATCCGCCACCTGCTTCCTGAAACGATCTGCTTGATCATCCGCGTCATTTAACTCAGAGAATCCATTCGCAATTTCACGTCCACCGACGAATAATTCAAAACGATCTGTGATAAAAGGATTTTGATCATTGAGTCGCGCTAACGGCGAAACCTCAGCCGGATATTCCGTGATGAAAGTCGGTTCTTTTAATTTTTGTTCTACGGTTTTTTCAAAAATTTCTACTTGGATTTTGCCTAAGCCATAATTATCCTGTAATGGAATATCTAGCTTTTTAGCAGTGCGTTTCGCAGTTTCTATCGAGCTGATATCTTCCGCTGTGAGACCAGGATTAAATTGTAAAATAGAATTAAACAACGTCAGTCTTGTAAATGGTTTTTTGAAATCATAGGTTTCACCTTGATAAGTCACTTGCGGCGTTCCTATCACGCTTTCTGCAATTTTTCTGAATAAAATTTCAGTTATTTGCATGAGCTCATGGTAATCCGTATAAGCCATATAGAATTCAAGCATAGTAAATTCAGGATTATGTCGCACAGACAACCCTTCATTACGGAAATTACGATTGATTTCAAATACACGCTCAAAGCCACCCACCACTAAGCGCTTTAAATATAATTCAGGCGCAATACGCAAATAGAGTGGCATATCTAAAACATTATGATGCGTGATAAAAGGTCTTGCAGCAGCACCCCCTGGTAAAACTTGCATCATCGGTGTTTCAACTTCTAAAAACCCTAATTCATTCAAAAATTCGCGAATCACATTCACAATTTTCGTGCGCATCAAAAAAGTTTTTTTCGTTGTCTCATTGACTAATAAATCTAAATAACGCTGACGATATCGCGTTTCTAAATCAGTCAACCCATGAAATTTATCTGGCAACGGACGCAAGGCTTTTGTTAACAAGCGGATATTATGCACGCGCACCGATAATTCACCGGTCTTGGTTTTAAACATCGCGCCTTCTGCGCCAACAATGTCGCCTAAATCCCATTGTTTAAATTCTTCGTATTGACCTTCAGGTAATTCATCTTGACGAATATACAGTTGAATGCGCTCTGACATATCTTGAATCGTGACAAAGCTTGCTTTACCCATTAAACGTCGTGTCATGATACGGCCGGCCACTTTCACTTGAATGGGCGCTGCTTCTAATTCAGCTTCCGTTTGATTTGCATATAACTCATGTAACTTCGCCGCAAAAGCATCACGACGAAAATCATTGGGATAGGCATTGCCGCGTGCGCGCAACTCTGCTAATTTCGCGCGACGTAATGCAATGAGTTCATTGGTATCAAGTACAACTTCTTGGTCTGTCATAGTTAGAGTCCGCTTAGTAAACTGGCTTCAATAAATTTATTTAAATCACCAT
>CAJCIZ010000124.1 GCA_903970525.1 Myxococcales bacterium
AAGGAATTAACTGGATGGGAAGCACCTATTAATGGTGGCCCAACTTCAAAAAAGCTCACTGCAGAACAAAAAGAAATTGATTATCAAGCACGGATGATCTTAACCGAAGAATTAGGACATAGCAGAATACAAATTGTCTCAAACTATTGTGGGCGGTAGGTTGTTATGTGCAGTAGAAAAGTTATGCCGATGAATTATAAAGAATTAAGCTAAAATTACAGCACATAATATTTTGGAATGGATGGTAGGTTTATGCTAATGCATCGCAAGAACTAGGTGTTATCTAAAATAACACCTATACATGATTTTCTAATCGAGATTACCAGTATGTGATTGTGGCCATAGCGCAGCAAGATTTTTAAGTTAGCAATCTTGCATAACCATTTAAAATTTCTGGTAGATTTAAAATCTTTTACCTAATAAAAATCCTGGCTTAAATCCACAATAGGTGTCGGACTGCTTATTTTGTTCTTCAACTAATGGAGCAATTATTTTAAATAGTGTTGATTTTCCCATGCCTCTAAAGTGAGCGTCACTAGACAAAACTGAATGCTTATTCTGAAGAGAAGGATTTTTCCATGTCAATCCTTCGAGTAAATTAAGGTCTACAAAATTATCATCTCTTTGGTATTCGGGATCCGAGGTGAAGCCAAGCTTTGAATAGAATATTCTACCACCCTGATTTTTTTTCCGAAGAAGCAAGTGTATTGCATTCAAATTTGGAATTTCGTTCAGGTTAACTAAAGCTTTAACAAGTTGCTCACCGATTCCTCTGCCTTGGTATGTTGGATGAACTACTAACAAATTCATATATACTGCATTTTGATCTGACTTTTCACGCTGAAATGTTGCCCATCCCACTAGTTTTCCATCTATAGTGGCTTGAACCCAATAATGCAAATCTCCACGCGAAAATTCTCCTAGTTCAGTTTCGAAATAATTTTCATAATATTTTCTAACAGATTGTTCGCCGTCACGCCATGAGATCAAATCACTTCTAATGTCATTCGGTGAAAGATACTTTTCATATTCACCAATAAAGCTCTCAACAAGAACCGATCGGGCTGCCTCTGTGTCGATATGGCTCGGGTTTTTTACCAGTTCAATTACTCCAACTGAATCCTGTCCCTTAATAGGGAAGTGATACGGTTTCTTGACATTACACTGGGCAGAAAGGTTCGCGGGTGATTTTGAAAACATTTTTATATACTCCAAATCGTAACTTTAAATATCTTTTTAAGAGCTATACACCAAAGCATCTTCAAGCTAATTAAATTGATCTATACTAAGTCGTATGCTAAAACGACAGTTTTAATGGGTTCAAATTGTACCAAAATTTAAGCTTAAAATAAGCCAAAATTTGGGTCGCAAGCTAATTTAAGTACATTATATTCTTAACTTATTGAGTTGTAGAAACTTTTTGTACCTCCATACGCTAATATTCTGCACGTTAATGCCGCCAATCCTGGCTGGTCATTACTGCTGATGGCGCCAACTACAATGATTGCAGCCACCGCAGCAGCGATTTATTTTCCTTCCACGCCGGTAGTTTTGGCGTAGGAGCTGTGCTGGCTTTTTCAATAGCTGCCCGCATCATTTCAATATTAGCTCTGGCATAAATTTCTGTAGTTTTAATATCAACATGACCAAGGAAATCACGGATAACATCTAGCGATACACCACCTTGTAACAAATGCATCCCTTTAGTATGTCGCATGCTGTGAGGACTTATTGACTTATTAAACTCGGGATATTGTTTTCGAACTTCTTGTGCATATTTTTGAAAAATATAACGCACACCAGAACGTGATAATCGCTTGACATGATGACTTTGAAATAATGGATAATCGAATTTATCAGGCGTTACTAACTGATGTTCCTGCAAATAATCTCGCAGGAGTTGTGCGGTACTTTCCATTAGCGGTACTATCCGTATTTTTCTTCCCTTACCCAGTATGCGAATTTGTGCAGGCTTAGTTAATCGTAAATCACCGACTGACATATCAATCAGTTCTTGTACCCGAGCACCAGTATCATAAAGCACACTTAACAACACAGCGTCACGACGACCTTCCTGAGTGCTTAAATCAGGTTGAGCCAGTAGTGCGGTAAGGTGTTCTTTAGAAAGGTACTCAACGTTTTCGCGCACAAATCGCCTAAATGGTATTGCTAGGATCTGCTGGCATTGTAATAAATGCTCTGGCGATGTGACTTGAAGATACCGAAAGAATGCGTGTAGCGCAGCCAAACGATGATTCAAGGTACATATTTTACAGTGCCGTTCTTTTTCGAGATATTCTAGAAACGCATCTACCAATGCAACATTAATATGTTCAATACAGAGTTTTTCTACTGGAATACCTTTCACGTCACGACAAAATAGCAGTAACAATATAAATGTATCTCGATAAGCCTTAATCGTGTTGGGACTTAGATTACGTTGACCTGCAAGATAATGGCTTAAAAAATTTGTTAGTTGAATAGAGAAATTAGTTGGCTTCATGATTACCTCCCCTTCGGTATAACACCGCCAAATTGTTTGTTCATGCGAGCAGTCAGATTAGGAAATAACTCCGCTGTCAGATGCAAATATTTTTGTGTGCCGGTAAAATCCTGATGGCCAAGATAGGCTATCAGCAAAGGCATTTTAGCATTCAGGTCGGCGCCTTCTTCATGCCATTGAATTAGCCGATGCACAGCAAACGCGTGGCGAAGATCATGAACCCTGGGTCCTTTTCCTCTGCCTCCATGAGGGATACCACATTGAAGTAAAAGTTTTCGGAATATATTATAAATACCTGATGAACTCCAGGCCGTTTGTGTGTCTGAAGGAAAAAAGAAAGAGTCATCTGTTCGTTTTTCTAATGAGTCTTTTTCTAATCGTTTAGCATAAACCTGTAATCGCTCGACAATATCAAGTGCGGGTGGTACTAATCGATCTTTTCCAAACTTAGCCTCACGAACAGTGATTACACCTTGCATCAAATCAACATCACCAACACGTAAACTAAGCACCTCATTAAGACGAAAACCGCAGCCATATAACAGGCGAAAAATTTCAGGCATGATAAGATGTCGCATCGATGATTTAGGATGTGGCTTGATTTTATCTGCTGCATGAATTAGTTTTCTGATTTCTTTTCGCGTAAAAATGTATGGCGAGAAAGCGAATGATCGCCGAGCACCAAAATTAGCTGGAATGATATAAGCAGGATAATCTAACCTCACCATGAATCGAGCCAGTTGCCGAATGAAACAAATTCGACGTTGCTGGGTTGACACTGTTTCGTTAGATTGTTTCTCAGCCCACTGTAATATAATCTTTTCAGGTAAAGCGATTTGTTTGAGTGCCGTGTTACAGAGAAAGCTATCTAAACGCTTTAAAACAGACCACGCTTCATCGTATTTATAACCACAGGCACGTTTTTCTTGAATGAACTGGTTGATCAGTGACGCAATCGCACTATGAAACTCAATTCTGTTAGGATTACTTGACATGATCCACCTCCTTTAAAGATAAAGCGACCTGCCGTAGCATTTCCACACTGGATTTAGCATAAATCATCGTGCTGGCTGTGGATTTATGACCTAAGATATTGGAAATGACGAAGAATGGAGTACCATTCTCTAATAAATAAGTGGCTAAACTATGGCGTAGCGAATGCATTCCATGATGTTGCTTCGTTCTAAACTTAATACCAGCTAACTCACGCCAATACTTAACGATGGCATCCAGATGATCGTTTTTACCAAAAGGAATAAAAGGTGGTTTTGATCTCAAGAATACTTGTCGATAATGCGTTTTTGGGCGAGAAAACTTGATATAATCAATCAACGCATTTCCTACTTCATTGCTCAAGGGTAGAGTTAAAGGACGCTGTGTTTTGGATTGTATAAGAGAAATGGTTTCAATTTCCCAATCAATTTGATCAAGTGTTAAATCACGAATATCACCAACTCTCAATCCTAATCGGCAAGCTAATAGTAAAATAGCATAATCTCGTTTTCCTCGAGGTGACCTGCGATCAACCGCTGATAATAACTTAACTACTAACTCTCTATCCCAGACTGAAGGGATTTTTGCATCACGTGAAACATGCACAGTCGGTAAAGATTTGCTAATATCTCGCGTTATCAAATCCCGTAAAAATAGATATTTAAAAAATTGTCGAAGATCAGACACAACCCTAGAGGTTGTTTTAGTACTAAATCGCCATAACGAAATTATAAACTCTGAAAAATACTGAGGTTGAATTTGTTCAAATGTATTTACATCCTGTTTGGCCGCAACAAAATCCAAAAATAAGCTGACTTGTCGTATCCGTTCATTAGCACAATATTCGCTAATGTAGCGTTTTTCCTTACAGTATTTTACATACTCATTCAGAACTTTTTTCATTGCTGATGGTACATTTAGTTTTTGTATGATGGTATAGATTCGTTCAAAATAACCATAGCGTGAAAACTGTAAGAGTATTCTTAGATTATACTCAGCATGTTTGCGCCAACCAGATTTTTCTGTCGTTAATTCTTCTGGCTTAATTTCATAGTACTCGAGAAATTTTATGATTAATTTTTCTGACAGTTTATCTTTAAAATTATTCTGCTTTGCAAACTTGATTAATCGATACCAGGTGGCTTGATAACGACGTATTGAACGTCCGTTATAGTGAAGGACGTGTAATTGACTTAAAGCACCAAATATTAATTCATCTAAAGTTGGTTTTTTTGATATGGGATTTTTGGCTTTCATAACTACCTCCGTTAAATTACCAGCAACGATTATCGCTGCCTAACAGAAATAGTATGAACCTTATGAAATAATATGGATTTTATGTGCTGTGATTTTTAGTTAACTGATTATAAAATATAAAGGTTTTTCTTCTACTGCACATAACAACCTACCGACCACAATAGTTGTTATGTGCTGCAGCACATAACAACTATTGTGGTCGGTAAGTTGTTATGTGCCTCACAAAAATTATTAGTGCGCCAATGCGGAATAATATATTTTTTCACATGCTAATTCAGTAGCACCATTGCATATTAATTTCATTCCTCGATTTAGAGTAAATACGTAAGGCAATGATTTTTTTCCACTCACTAATTTCAATAAATAGTTACCTTTAACTAAATACCTGTCGATTTCTGTATATCCCGTGCTGTCGGTTTTTTCAGTCCAAAGTTGACCATTAAGATAGATGCTTGCATTTGGCAATGTATTTTTAAATAGAATATATAACTTGATCGCAGTATCAGGCTCAAGAGGCTTAAAAAAAGCTTTTGTGGAAATCTGTTTATTGTTACGCAACAAGA
>CAJCIZ010000125.1:0-15000 GCA_903970525.1 Myxococcales bacterium
CGCACAAACCATCAAAAATCCCCAAGCAACATTCGACGAAGCAGTTGAGAACATTGATATTGGCGGCCCAACTATGATTCGTTCCGCGGCTAAAAATATGGGTTGGGTTGCAGTGATTGTCGATCCCGCGGATTATGGCAAAGTCTTGCAAGAATTGCAGTCTGAAAAAAGCTTAAGCTTTGCAACGCGTCAAGAATTGGCAGTAAAAGCATTTGCGCATACCGCAAATTATGATGCAACCATTGATCAATATTTGTCGCGTGTCTTAGCGAAAGATTCCGCCGAACATTCTGTTTACCCAGATAATTTGACTTTGCGTTTAGATAAATATGCAGACCTGCGCTATGGCGAAAACCCACATCAGCTTGCAAGCGCCTATCGTTTTGCGGAACAATCCGATGGTGTTTTGTCTGCAAAACAGCACCAAGGGAAACAATTGTCTTATAATAATATTGCAGATGCTGATGCTGCAGTGGCGTGTTTACATGAATTTACCCAGCCAGCCTGTGTTGTGGTGAAGCACGCAAATCCTTGTGGTGTCGCTGTTGCAGATACAATACAAAATGCTTTTCAGCGTGCATTTCAAGCTGATGCTTTATCAGCATTTGGTGGGATAGTTGCTTTAAACAAATCTTGTGATAAAGCCATTGCAGAAGCGATTAGCCAAGTTTTTATTGAAGTCTTGATTGCACCACATTTCACAGCGGAAGCTTTATCAATCTTAGCGGCAAAACAAAATTTGCGCGTGTTAGAAATGGATACCAGCGACCAGAGACAAATCGGCCAAGAATTTAAATTTATTGAAGGCGGTTTGCTCATTCAAGAAAGCGATATTTCTAAATTAGATAAAAAAGATTTGCAAGTTGTGACTGATAAGCAACCGACAGAACAAGAATTGGGAACCATGTTATTTGCATGGAGTGTTTTAAAGCATATTAAATCCAATGCTATTTTACTTGCTAAAGATAATACAACCGTTGGGGTTGGCGCGGGGCAAGTTTCGCGTGTTGATGCTGTTGATATCGCTTTACGCAAAGCGGGGAAAGCCATAGCGGGATGTGTGCTAGCCTCCGATGCATTTTTTCCATTTCGTGATAGTATTGATCGCTTAGCCAATACCGGTGTACGTGCTATCGTGCAACCCGGTGGATCGATTAAAGACGCAGAAGTCATTCAAGCTTGTAATGATCTTGGTATTGCCATGGTTTTTACGGGTAAACGTTGTTTCAAACACTAGGAGGAGAGTACAAATGTCAAAAATTTTAGTGAGTATTTTAATGGGATCAAAATCTGATTGGCCTTTGATGGAACAGGCGGCAAAAATTCTCGAAACATTGCACATTCCCTACGAAGCCCGTGTGCTTTCCGCGCATCGCACGCCTGATGCTTTGTTTGATTATGTTGAAAAAGCAGAAGGTCGTGGCATTGAAGTGATTATTGCTGGTGCAGGCGGTGCTGCGCATTTGCCTGGTGTCATTGCCGCGAAAACGTTGATACCCGTGATTGGCGTACCTATGCCATCACAAGCTTTAAATGGTATGGATTCTTTATTATCTATCGTGCAAATGCCAGGCGGCATTCCTGTCGCAACGATGGCGATTGGTAAAGCGGGTGCTGTGAATGC
Organism: Myxococcales bacterium; assembly: GCA_903970525.1. Taxonomy (GTDB): domain Bacteria; phylum Pseudomonadota; class Gammaproteobacteria; order DSM-16500; family DSM-16500; genus UBA5158. The sequence goes on from CAJCIZ010000125.1 coordinate 1,625, forward strand.
AGGCTTATTTGCTGCAGCTATTCTCAGCGTAAAAAATCCAGATTATCGCAAAAGCTTAAAGCAATATCGTGAAGATCAAGCGAAAGCTATTTTAGAAAACGTTAATCCCCAAGGATAAAAAACTATGTATAAATCTCAATCTTTGCGTGAATTTGATCCGACTATTTATCAAGCGATTGCCAATGAAGAGCATCGCCAAGAAGAACATATTGAGTTGATTGCGTCTGAAAATTATACCAGCCCAATGGTATTGCAAGCGCAAGGCTCAGTGCTTACTAATAAATATGCGGAAGGGTATCCAGGTAAGCGTTACTACGGCGGCTGTGAATTTGTAGATATCGCAGAAGAGCAGGCGATTGAGCGCGTGAAAAAATTATTCGGTGCAGCTTATGCCAACGTACAACCGCATTCCGGATCGCAAGCGAATGTGGCTGCTTATGCTGCGATGATACAGCCAGGTGATACCGTGTTAGGCATGTCATTAGCACATGGCGGACACTTAACGCATGGTTCCCCCGTGAATTTTTCGGGTAAGCTTTATAAGTTTTTCTCTTATGGTTTAGATGCCAAAGGGTATATTGATTATGATCAAGTTGAGCAATTAGCCAAAGAACACAAACCTAAATTAATTGTGTCAGGTTTTTCAGCGTATTCACGTATTGTTGATTGGCAGCGCTTAAGAGCAATCGCAGACAGCATAGGCGCGTATCTCATGGCCGATGTTGCGCATGTTGCAGGTTTAATCGCAGCAGGTTTATATCCTTCCCCTGTGCAAATCGCCGATGTGACAACGTCAACCACACATAAAACATTACGCGGCCCACGCGGCGGTTTGATTTTAGCGAAAGCAAATCAAGACTTAGAAAAGAAATTAAATTCTGCCGTATTCCCCGGCGGCCAAGGCGGCCCGCTCATGCATGTGATTGCAGCAAAAGCAGTGGCGTTCTTAGAAGCGTTGCAACCAGACTTTAAAGTTTATCAACAACAAGTCTTAAATAACTCACGTAAAATGGCGAAAACGATGATGGATCGTGGCTACAATATTGTAAGCGGTGGCACAGACAATCATTTATTTTTAGTTGATCTAATCAATAAAAATATCACCGGCAAAGATGCCGATGCTGCGCTAGGCAAAGCCAACATCACCGTCAACAAAAACTCAGTCCCCAATGATCCACAGTCACCATTCATCACCAGCGGTATCCGTTTAGGCACACCAGCTGTAACGACACGCGGCTTCAAAGAAAAAGAATGTGAACTCTTGGCAAATTGGCTTTGTGATGTTTTAGATGACATTCACAACGAACAAGTGATCGCAGGCGTAAAAGAAAAAGCCATAGACATTTGTAAGAAATTTCCGGTGTATGCAGAAGGTGTTCTAGAAAAAGCGTAAGATTGAGTAGTTTATTCAAATCGCCACTGTTGCCAGCATGCGTTTAGCTGGCATCCAGAGCGGCATTTAATAAACCTCATGTGAGAGAGTTAGATAGATCATTCCAGTTATTATTAAAAACCGTGCTTAAATATCGTTGTTTCTGATAGAGCATTACTATAAGTCGACGCCGCTCTGGATGCCAGCTAAAAGCATGCTGACATGACACACGCGATAAATAGTCTAGCTACCAATGCTAGAATTCCTGAGAGATGATGAATGTTGTTGCTCAGCCTCCCGCTTCGCTTTAACACAAAATTTCTTCAAGAAAAAAATCCCAGTCAATAAAACAGGCGTGAGATAGGTGGTATACGTGAGAGCGTGTAACTGATATTCATTTGACTGAAGTTGTAATCTAGATGCCTCGAAAGCAATATTTTGACAAGAAGTATCCACAACCTGCGCACTTGTTTCAGTCAGGCTATCTTTCCCCCAAAAACAGCGCATTTTATCATCCGTATATGAACTCGATTGCTTCGCAGTTTCTTGTTTCTCAATAGCTTCATAAGTGATTTTTTTAATCAGATTTTTATTTGAAATGAGCTGCTCTGAATAAACGCTAGGAAATCCTAGAAAAGTAGTCAGTTTAGACATAACAATCATGGGAAGGGCGGACCAATAAGATAATTCTGATTGTGTTTCTATTATCGCATTAATAATAACTCTCATATTTTTTTTAGTATCAATATTCTTGTTAAATAGAATATGCGTATGATTGATATCAAATTCTTCCATAGGACAAAAATAATGAAATCCATCATGTTCAGGATCTTCGTTGCTTTTGACTTCGCGAGGTTCTAGCTTTTTAAAAGTTTTGTCTTTATCGAGCATTGAAACTATTCTCTCGCCGCGTGACCCTAATTGGTTATCATATAGATACGCACGATAATAGATGGTTAACCTATTTTTATTAATTCGCATTCTCGAGATAGCGTCGTTAGGATTGTCATTGTCAATGATGATAGCCAAAGTAACATCAGCTCTCTCTAAGAAATGTTTTTTTCAACAACACCCAAAGCTTCCGCCAACCACGGCGTAAATCTCTCCGGATGCATTTCTAATTCTTTTTTCAAATCCGCCACTGTAACCCATCGATAATCTTTCACTTCATCACGATTAATCGCAAAAGGTTTATCATCCATCGTACCAATCAATACATGATCAATTTCATTTTCAACCAAGCCATTTTCAAAATGCGCAATGTAGTGAAACCACCCTAAAGAATGTAAAGGGAGTGAAATTCCCATTTCTTCTCGCAAACGGCGTTGCCCAGCCTGTACAATGTCCTCATTCGGTCGCGGATGCGAGCAGCAAGTATTCGTCCAAAGGCCCGCAGAATGATATTTATCATCAGCGCGCTGTTGTAATAATAGTTCAGGCAGTGGACCGTTTCTGAAGACGAAAACCGAGAAAGCACGGTGCCTGAGGTTCTGCTGATGGGCAGCCAGTTTTTCGGCGGTGCCGGTCGGTTTATCATTTTCGTCGACGAGAATGACGTGTTCTGTTGCTGTCATGGAGTGTTTTCCAGTAAAATGGAGCGCTTTTTATATATGGATACTGAATAGAATTCAAGCGGAAATCCCAATTTATGCGTTGGCAATCATCAGAGCAAGTCGCCACAATCCCTATGCGGTTGGTTGGGCCAGTTAAAATTCAGGGTCCAGAGATGGATGCAGAGGTATTAATACCCCTAGCAACCTACGAAACACCCTTATGGCCAACCACCCATCGTGGCGCCAAAGCCTGTAACCAAGCCGGCGGTATTAAAGCAGTCGTCTTAGATGAACGAATGACGCGGTCTATCTTGTTAGAAGCCAATAGTGCAATAGATGCAGCCAGCCTCATAGCGAGACTACATCAACAAAAAGACGCTATGCAGGCAGTCATCAAAGAAACCAGTCGCTTTGCCCGATTTCTCGATATGCATCACCAAGTGGTGGGCAATCTCATTTTCCTACGTTTTGAATTTAATACCGCAGATGCCGCAGGTCATAATATGGCCACACTGGCGGCTGAGCGTTTGCTCAACTGGATTGTGACGCATCACCCAGATTTAAAATACGTATCAATTTCGGGCAACTATTGCACAGATAAAAAAGTTTCAGCGGTCAATGGTATCTTAGGCCGTGGAAAATATGTGGTGGCCGAGGTCGTGATTTCTCCAGAAATCTGCCGACGGTTCTTAAAAACCACCCCTGAAAAAGTCGTGCAATTGAATATCAAAAAGAATTTAATCGGCAATATCATCGCCGGCGGCGTACGCTCCGCCAATGCACATTTTGCTAATATGCTACTTGGCTTTTATCTGGCAACAGGGCAAGATGCTGCAAATATTATTGAAGGGTCACAAGGAATGGTCCATGCTGAGGTTCGCGGTGAAGATTTATACTTTTCCGTGACTTTGCCTAATGTGATAGTAGGGACAGTGGGAAGCGGCAAGACATATGACTTTGTGCAAGAAAATTTAAAGCTATTAGGGTGTTTGGAAAAGCGTGAGCCCGGTCAAAATGCGAGACGTCTAGCCATCATAGCAGCCAGCGCTGTATTATGTGGCGAACTCTCTCTCTTGGCGGCCCAAACCAACCCGGGAGAGTTAATGAAGAGTCATGTGCAATTAGAGCGCCGCAAAGTAAGCGAGGACAATAATCGTGCTTAAAGTGGGAATCGATACGATCGCGTTCTATACCTCGCATTATTCGTTGGAGTTAGCGTGTTTGGCTAAGGAACGAGGCATAGATCCCGATAAATATTCTGTAGGCTTAGGTCAGCATCACATGTCCGTGCCTCCGCCAGATGAGGATGTGGTGACGATGGCAGCCAATGCTGCTGCTGAAGCAATTAAATCTGTCGATATCTCTGACATTGAAATGGTTTTGTTTGCGACAGAATCCGGTATCGATCAATCCAAAGCAGCGGGCATTTATGTACATGATTTATTAGGGTTGCCCGAACGTTGCCGTGTCATTGAATTAAAGCAAGCTTGTTACAGCGCAACAATCGCTTTGCAACTGGCTCTCCCATTTTTACGACAACATCCCGACAAAAAAGTCTTATTAATCGCATCCGATATCGCGCGCTATGGTTTAGGGACACCCGGTGAATCTTCACAAGGTGCTGGCGCTGTGGCGATGGTTTTATCCGCTAATCCGCGCATACTCGCATTTGATACCGAATATGGCGTCGTCACCGAAAATGTGATGGATTTTTGGCGTCCTAATTATTCGGATAGCGCTTTCGTAGAAGGCAAGTATTCCAGCAAACTCTATCTCAGCATGTTAGAAAAATCCTGGCAGCAGTACCAAGCGTTATCAGGACGCGGCTTTGCCGATCATGATTTTTATTGTTATCACACGCCGGTGCCCCGTTTAGTTGAAAAAGCCCATCAGCATTTGGCAAAAATTAATGCCCAAGAAAAATTATCCGAAGAAGACATGTCCGCGCACATTGGTCTATCCATGGAGTATGCGCGTAAAATTGGCAATAGTTATACCGCTTCTTTATATATCGGTCTTGCGGCTTTATTGGATATTTCGACTGAAAATTTAGCGGGTAAGCGCATTGGATTCTATAGTTATGGCTCAGGCTGTGTCGCGGAATATTTCAGTGGCACCATTCAGCCTAGCTACCGTGAAGGATTGAGCACAAAGTATCATCAAGCCATGCTGGCAGCCCGCGTCCCACTGAGCTATCCAGAATATGAGTCTTTTTATTCATTTAAGTATCCTCAAGATGGAAGTTATTGTAAAATACCCACACATCAAACAGGGTCCTTCAGGTTAGCAGCAATAGAAGACCATAAGCGGCTCTATGAAAAGGTGACGTAATACGGCTTATGAAAGTATTAGCCCCCGGAAAATTGATTCTTTCAGGCGAGCACGCAGTTGTTTATGGCCATCCGGCATTAGCAATGGCAGTGAATCGTTATGTTATGGTCAGAGCAACGCCTCAAGCTGCACCGCACATTTCTTTTGATTTATCCGATTTAGCTTATCAACGTCGCGTCAGTATTTCGACATTAGATACACTCAAAAAACGCATCAAACAAAAATACCAACGCTTTGTCGCGGGCGATTTTAAAATTCGCGGTGTTTTGCAAAAACCTGTAGAACTCGCACAAGTTGCATTCAGTTTATTTTTTGAAGCGCTTAATATTAAAGTAACCAAAGGCATTAAAATCGAAGTGCAATCGACGATTCCAATTGGGTGTGGTATGGGATCTTCTGCAGCAACTGTTTTAAGTATTGTGCGCGCGGTTGCGAATCATTTAGAAATTGATCTGACCCCTGAAATGTTTTATCAGTTAGGTCTTGAAGCGGAAAATATGCAACATGGTTATTCGAGTGGCTTGGATTTACAAGTTTCTCTGCATGGTGGTTGTATTTATGTGAAAGAAGGCCAGATTTTTCAGCGTTCGATTCCGACTATGCCTATGTATCTTGTGAATACAGGATTGCCTCAAACCACAACAGGCCAATGCGTAGAAGCAGCAGCACCTTTTTTCAAAACCAGCCGAATCGGTGACGATTTTGCTGCGGTGACAGATGCTATGGATCTTGCTTTCCAAGCAGATCATTTGGAGCATGCTGTACAAGCGATTCGTGCAAATCATCAACTGCTTGCAAAAATTGGTGTTGTGCCCCAATCCGTACAACAGTTTGTTTCTGAAGTTGAACACATTGGTGGAGCTGCAAAAATTTGTGGTGCCGGTGCTATTGCAGGCGATAAAGCCGGTGTTGTTCTTGTCATTACTGAAAATGAATCCGCGTTAAATACCTTATGTGAAAATCACCAATATACGCTCTTGCCTATCGCAGGCGAATCCCGAGGAGTCCATGTTAGTTGAAGCTTCAGCGCCCGGTAGTTTAATGCTGCTAGGTGAGCATGCTGTATTACACGGCAAGCATGCTTTGGTTTGTGCGGTGAATCAGCGCATGATTGTGAGTTTGCAGTCACGTGAAGATAAGCAAATTAAGATTACGTCGCCCGCGCTAGGGCATTACACAACAGATTTAGCTAAGCTTAAAATGACTCGGCCTTTTCAATTTGTCACAGCGACCCTCTATCGATATCGCAAACACATGAAGCTGGGTTGTAATCTCACTATTCATTCAGAATTTTCAGATAAAATGGGTTTTGCTTCTTCAGCAGCGGTGACAGTTGCGACACTGAAAGCATTAACAACATGGCTAAAAATAAAATTATCACCCTTAGAATTAATACGCGAAGCGCGTGCTATCGTGTGTAGTGTGCAAGGCTTAGGATCAGGCGCTGATGTTGCGGCTTGTGTCTTAGGTGGGATAGTTGCTTATAAAATGCAGCCATTGCTTGCTGAAAAAATTTCTTATCATTTTCCGCTGACGGCTATTTATTCGGGTTATAAAACACCAACAGTTGAAGTTGTACAGCAAGTGCAAAAAAGATTTTCTGCGCATCCCAAAATTTATAAACAATTATGTCAATCCATTGATGCTTGTGTTCAACAAGGCATACTCGCTGCGCGAAAAAAAGATTGGCAGAAGATGGGTCAAGTCATGAATATTCAGCAAGGATTAATGGAAGCTTTAGGCGTCAGCACACCATTGCTCAATGATATTGTGACAAAGTTACGTCAACAATCAAAAATGTTAGGCGCGAAAATTTCTGGTTCTGGTTTGGGCGATTGTGTGATTGGTTTAGGTAAAACATCTTCATTAAGTTTTGATGACAAGCAAATCCGCACCATTCCCATCGAAATTTCAGTAGAGGGGGTGATGTGTGAAAAAAGCTGATGCTGTACGCGCTATTCTTGCTGATCGTTATCACCAGCCGCCGCAAAATAAAGTAGGAAAAGCATTTGCACCAACGAATATTGCTTTATGTAAATATTGGGGCAAACGCGATCAAGAATTAAATTTACCAGTCACATCTAGTCTGTCTATCTCATTAGGAGATAAAGGTGCGACGGCAGAAATTGCAGTACATGATCTTGGACAAGATAAAATTATTTTAAACGGGCAAGTGATAGATTTAGGATCGCAATTTAGCAAACGCTTAATCGATTATTTACATTTATTTCGAGACTCCTCCGGTCATTCCCGTGCGCCCCACGGTAACCCTCGTGTACCCCATGATCATTCTCACTGTCATTCCCGCGAAGGCGGGAATCCATTCTTCCGTATCACGATAGAATCCAATATTCCCGTGGCTGCAGGTCTAGCTTCTTCAGCCTGCGGATTTGCCTCCATCATTAAAGCATTAAACACATTGTACGGTTGGAATTTAACGCCACAAGAATTATCAATACTAGCCCGCTTAGGCAGCGGCAGTGCATCACGATCCATCCAGCCTGGTTTTGTAGAATGGCACGTAGGCACAAAACAAGATGGCAGTGACAGCTACGCAGAGTTAATTTCAAAAGACTGGCCAGAATTACACGTAGGCTTACTCATCGTCAGCCAAAGTGAAAAAAGCATTTCATCACGCGAAGCTATGCAGCGCACTGTTGCAACAAGCGCTCTTTATTCCGCATGGCCTGAAAAAGTTTCTCAAGATTTAGCGCTGATTAAACAAGCCATTTCAACCCATGATTTCGAACTATTAGGCAAAACGGCAGAATCAAATGCACTCAATATGCATGCAACAATGTTAAGTGCGTGGCCGCCGGTGAGTTATGCGATTCCTGAAACACTTTTAGCGATGCAAAAAGTGTGGAAATTACGCCAAGAAGGTTTGCCATTGTATTTTACCCAAGACGCAGGCCCTAATATCAAATTACTTTTCCTACAGAAAGATGCGGAACAAATCAAAACGCATTTTCCTCAAGCAGAAATTATTAGTCCAAGTTCTTAGCTATATATTGAGACGATATTCTATTGACAGAGTATTTCTTGAAGTTTTCTTATATCTCAGGAAACATATTCCTGCAAATAATCATGTAGTCCTGCAATAGGAAGCGTTATGCAATGAGGGGATAACTTTAATTTTTTTCCTCCCGAAGTCACAATGACTAAAGGCGTTTTTGTTTTAAATTCTTTTTGAAAAGCAGGCGGTAAATTGATTGGGTTTGAGACGCCATGAATGGCATATTTCGCTTCAAATACGAATATACTTCCTCGGCTGGTTTTAATAATGAAATCTATCTCTTGGCCATCTTTGGTGCGTGCGAAAAATAACTCCCAATCTTTTCCGTAATTGCGGATGAATTTGACAATTTCTGCTAAAACAAGTGTTTCAAATAATCCGCCTATTTGTGGACTGTTGAGTAACGGTGTCAATTCGGACCAGCCTTGCAATCTGGCAGCTAAGCCTGTGTCTAAGAAATATAATTTCGGTCGTTTAATGAGACGTTTATTTAAGTTATTAAAATAGGGTTTTAATTGGTAAATGAGGTCAGCTCTTTCTAATAAACTAATCCATTCTTTGACTGTGACGGAACTGACGCCACTGTCTTTATGTATATCTGAGTAATCCGTTTCTTGGCTAGTTCGGGCTGCGCATAAACGCAGTACAGTGAAGAATTCAGTTATTTTCTGAATGCCCGCACTTAATATGATGTCTTTCTCAACGTAACTACGTATGTAATCGTTTAAATAGGTTGTGACAGATAAAAAAGCGTTAGTATACAATTCAGGCCAGCCACCTTTAAACAATATATCCTGAATTCTTGTCTCGGGTAATGCTTGTACTAATTCATGTACGGTGAGCGTATTGAGATGATAATAAGATGCTCTACCCGCGAGACTTTCCTTAATATTTTTATCCATCAATATTTGATTAGAACCTGTGAGACGGAATAGGGCGGTTGGTTGATTTATTTCACCTTGTTGAAATACAGCGGAACGTTTAATCTGATCGATCTTTTTTTTGAGTTCTGGAAAAAGATTGGGGACATATTGGATTTCATCTAGTAATAATGGCGGTTCAAATTGTTGCAAAAACAAGGCGGGATCTTGATTGGCAAGCTGGCGCATTTGTAAATCATCGAATGTGATTTCTTTAAAACGATGAAGCGAGGCAAATAACGTGCTTTTGCCACATTGCCTAGGGCCCAGTAGGACTTGAATCCAAGCCGGGGAATGCATAAGCAAATCTGTGATATCGCGTTTAATATACATATGACTATATTAAGCTGTCACTTTAATCTGGTCAAGTGAAATACTGTGGAATAACTATAACCTATTGAAAATATTTATTAATAGTTTGTTAAGTGAGAATTAAACCGACATCAAAAGGATCGCAATAAACGCAAGCCCTATGCCTAGACACTGTCTTAAGCTAACGGCTTCTTGCAATAAATAATAAGCCAACATAATTGTCACTAAAGGATAAAGCGCCGTGAGTGTAACGACAGTGATAATTTTCCCTTTGCTAGCCGCTATCAAGAAAAAAAGACAGCCTATGCCATACGCTAAACCGGTCAGTGTTGCATAACCAACGCCTTTAACTCCCATCGCCGGTTTGAAATTCATCATTGTCAATGCAACAACACCAATGACCGCAACGCCAATACTTTGATAAATCATCGCGCTTTTAGAATCAATATGTAAAACAGAGAGTTTAGAAAAAAATCCCCACATGCCAAAACTCAATAACGAAAAAAATGAAGCAAACATCCAATTCATAAATTTTTACTCACTCTTTTTATTTTAAAACAAAGGCCAGCAGTTGCAAAATAAGACAACTATAGATTCCCGCTAAGACATCATCGAGAATGATTCCCAGGCCGCCAGTCATGTGTTCATCGACATAGCGCACAGGCCATGGCTTCCAAATATCAAATAAACGGAATAATAAAAATCCTAAGACAATCCAATGCCAACCATGCGGCGCGTAAAACATGGTGACGAGAAATCCAACGATCTCATCTAAATTCATGCCTTGATGATCTTCAACGCCGATCTCGTTTGTAACTTTATTACAAATCCAAATGCTGACTAATGTCACTAGTATAGTAATCAACAAATACATAAGAGGAGACAAGTGTTCCATCGCCAAATAAAAAGGAATCGCAATCAATGTTCCAAAAGTGCCAGGCGCAAAAGGCAGTGTGCCTGTCCCAAAGCCAAAGGCAACAAAATGTAATGGATTCTGCCAAACCGTTTCTGGAATGGGTGGAATTTTCGAATAATCTCTTTTACTAGAAATGCTGGTAGCCTTCTGTGTGTCCATGATATTTTTTTCCGTTTTGATAGTCTAAATCCAGTTTGTGTGTGTCTGTGATTGTGCCTATACAAGTGTAAGCGCACTCTGCATCTTTTAAAGCGGTCACTAATAAAGTTTCTTTTTCTTTAGGCACTGTAAAGCATAACTCATAATCATCGCCACTGCTCAAGGCGAGTGAAAGTGCTTGTTCAAGCGGAATGGTTTCTTGCAATGCTTTTGATAAAAGAATTTGATCCACGATAATTTTTGCGCCAACGTTGCTTTCTTCAAGCATATGCGCTAAATCTGCGGCTAATCCATCGGATATATCAATCGCGGCATGCGCGATGCCACGTAATTTTTCGCCTATCTGAACACGGGGTTCAGGACGATTTAAGCGCGTTAAGATTTCGTCTTGATAGGAAGATGTCACGTTAATTTTTTTCTGTAAAAAATTGAGGGCGAGACCCGCATCACCCAAGGTATTTGTCACATAAATTAAATCACCGGGCTTGGCATTGCTGCGCGTGAGTGCTTGACCTTTTGGTGTCAATCCTTGTGCTTGTAAAGTCATGCTCAATGGGCCGTGTGTTAAATCACCACCAATCAGTTGCACATTATAACGCGTGGCTAATGCAAAAAATCCTTGTGCGAGTTCATCAAACCATTTTTCATCAGAGTTAGACTGCGTTAAAGCAAATGTAATCCAGGCAGGACTTGCGCCCATTGCCGCTAAATCACTTAAATTAACCGCGAGGGCTTTATATCCAATATCATAGGCAGATGTTGTAAGTGGAAAATGAACGCCAGCGATTAACGTGTCTGTTGTAATCGCCAGCTGATAACCTTGAGGTACTTCTACAATAGCGCAATCATCACCGGTTCCAATGGTCACATCAGAACGGCGAACAGTTTGATAAGAGCAGAAACGTTTGATTAACTCAAACTCATTCATTTTTTCTTAACATCTCCTGCGACTTCTACCGCGCGAATTTTTCTTGCGATTTGATCAAGCACGCCATTCACAAATTTATATCCTTCAATGGAGCCAAAGCGTTTAGTCAGGTCTAGGGCTTCATTAATCACAACGCGATAGGGAATGTCGATACGATTTTGTAATTCATAAATCGCTAAACGTAGAATAGATAACTCGATAGGATCTAATTCTTCAATCGGGCGCCTGATAAAAGGCACCATTTCTTGATCGAGCGCAGTATGTTGTTTGGGAATGCCGTGTATTAATTCTTTAAAATAATCCAGATCGACATTTTTAACAATTTGGTGTGCGATAAATTGAGTTTCAATATCTTGCGTAGGCGTACCAGAAATTTGCCATTGATACATAGCTTGTAATGCATAATGTCTAGCATTACGCCGTGCAGTTGGATTCATTTTTTTTCCTCGAGCATTATTTGATGAGTTCGGTTTTAGCATTTTGTTCTAAGCGACTGATTTCTTCGCGAAACTCATTTATATCTTGAAAGCTGCGATACACAGAGGCAAATCGCACATAAGCAACTTGATCTATACTATGCAATTCATCCATGACCCATTCACCAATTTGCGCGGAAGGAATTTCTCTTTCGCCACACGCACGTGCTTTATGCAGAATACGACTGAGTGCCGCTTCGATTTGTTCTAAGGCAACAGGACGTTTTTCTAAGGCACGTACCATGCCGGCGCGCAATTTTTCTTCATGAAATGCATCGCGACGTCCATCGCGTTTAATCACGCGAGGTAATGACAGTTCTGCATTTTCATACGTAGTAAAACGTTCTTTGCAATCGAGACATTCACGTCGTCGTCGCACTTGATTGTTTTCACGTATTAAACGTGAATCTGTTACTTTGGTGTCAATGGCATTACAAAATGGGCAATACATGTGTTTCTCACATTCAATTGGAAACCATAAAGCCTGTGTATTTCGCAAGAAGTGTAGCTGATCTAGCTGTTTCTGTCACTGATATAAAGAGCACCCTCACCCAGCCCTATTGTCTGCGCTGAAATAGATACTCCGTCACCTCACGCAATATCTCCGCCTTCTTCCCTAACGGCTGAATCGCCTCAATTGCCATATCACTTAACTCTCTGACTCTGAGTTTAGTTTCTTCAACCCCTAATAACATAGGATAAGTTACTTTATTATTAATCACGTCTATCCCTTGCGGTTTTCCTAATGTCTCAGTATCTCCTTCCATATCAAGCAAATCATCTTGGATTTGGAAGGCAAGCCCGATACATTCCGCATATTCTTCCAGCGCAAATTGCGTTTTTTCATCTTGCGGTGGTGCGGCAAGCATGCCCAGTTTGATGCTAGCGCGCAGTAGCGCACCGGTTTTCAATTGGTTCATGTGTGTTAACTTATCTAAAGCGATATTTTTATCCATGATAGTGATATCTAATGCTTGGCCTGCGGCCATGCCATAAGGGCCGCTCGCTTCACTTAATGCAATAACCATCGCCAAGCGTTGCTCGGTATTTAATGAGGAAGGGTGAATCGCTAAGAGCTGAAAAACAAATGCTTGCAGCGCATCACCCGCTAAAATCGCCATGGCTTCACCATAAGCTTTATGACAAGCCGGTTTGCCGCGACGTAAATCAGCATTATCCATGGCGGGTAAATCATCATGGATAAGAGAATAAGAGTGAATCATTTCGACTGAGCAAGCTGCGGCATCTAATTTTTCATATGCTACATCCAGCACATGACCTATTGCATAAACCAATAGAGGTCTAATGCGTTTTCCACCATTAAATACAGCATAAGCCATCGCTTGTTGTAAAATGGGCGCGGGTGTTGGGATTTCTTTTAAATAGAGATGAA
>CAJCIZ010000126.1 GCA_903970525.1 Myxococcales bacterium
ATAGGCTGACCCAACATTGCAGCTTCCGCTTCAATACCCCCCACGCCCCAACCTAACACACCTAAACCATTAATCATGGTGGTGTGACTGTCTGTGCCAACTAATGTATCGGGATACGCGTATTTTTTCCCTTGGATTTCTTGTGTCCAAACAGCTTTAGCTAAATACTCTAAGTTCACTTGATGACAAATGCCTGTATCAGGTGGCACGACACGGAAATTTTGAAATGCTTGTTGTCCCCAACGCAAAAATTCATAGCGCTCATAATTGCGTTCCATTTCCATTGTTGCATTCACAGTGAATGCATCAGGTGTAATAAATTTATCGACTTGTATTGAATGGTCTATGACTAAATCCACAGGCGAGAGTGGATTAATTTTTTCTGGATCGCCACCTAGTTTTTTTATGGCTGCACGCATCGCAGCAAGATCGACGACTGCGGGCACACCAGTAAAATCCTGCATCAAAACACGCGCAGGTCTATAAGAGATTTCTCGATCTGAACTTTTTTTATTGAGCCACGCAGTAATCGCGCGGATGTCATCGGCTGTGACAGTTGTACCATCTTCATGTCTCAGTAAGTTTTCAAGAAGAATCTTTAATGTGAAAGGTAATTTTGAGATTCCAGTCAATCCCACTTTTTCAGCCGCGGGTAAACTAAAATATTGATAGGAAATTCCGTTCACAGTTAATGTTTGTTCTACTTGCTGTGTATATTCTTTTTTTGCGGAAGTTTGCATATGGTGCCTCACTGTTGAATGTTCATGTGACGCCCAAGCAGGTGCATCACTTGCAGGAAAAGATTCTTCGGATGTTTCATCTATAATTTTTTGGCGTGATTGATTTTGAAAAATACGGTTGAAAAGTATTTTTAATAGTTTCACCTCTTCACTCCTTTAATTGGGATCCCATCTCCCCACCGCAGGCAGAGAGACTTTCATGGGGTGAATTATAGTATAGATAAAGGTGAGAATGTAGACTTATCCAGAAATTTTTTGCCCAGAGATAGGGCGTTCGGTCATCCAAAGATCGCTGGTCTTTGGAATGCAATGGGCTATTCCGGCAAAAAGGGCTATAATAAATTATCAGACTTATCCAACATGATACGACAGGAATAGACTATGAATTGGATGATAGCCATACGAACTTTTTTCTTATCTGCAATTTTGCTCTTCACCCTGGTCGGCTGCTTTGATAAAAGCGAAGCGCAGCCATTTTCGTGGGATAAGATGTTAGCAGACAGCACTGTTCCCATTTATGATTATGAAGTCGTTCATGTTTATCCACATAATCGTGATTCGTTTACCGAAGGATTATTTTTAGACCAAAATTATCTCTACGAAAGCTCTGGCTTATACAAACAGTCAAAACTGCGCCGCACTGAATTAGCCACAGGAAAGATATTACTAGAATATTCTTTACCGCCAAATTTGTTCGCTGAAGGTATCGCGATTATAGGTGATCATCTTTATCAACTCACGTATGAGTCTAACCTCGGTATCGTCTATAACAAAGATACATTTAAATTTGAAAAAATATTTTATTACCCTACACAAGGATGGGGACTGACGACGGATGGAAAACAATTAATATTGAGTAATGGATCGTCTGCCTTAATTTTTATTGATCCTGTGACATTACAAACAGGTAAATATGTAATTGCGAATTACAAAAATCAAGCGATTGGCTTTCTCAACTCACTTGCCTATATCAACGGGCAAGTCTATGCAAATGTATTCAATACAGACATTATCACCATAATTTCTCCAAAAGATGGGTCGGTGCAAGGCTGGGTAAATTTATCTGGCATTAATCCTAGTGAATCGCGCGAAGGCGTCATGAATGGTATTGCATATGATCCTAACTCTAAGAATATTTTTGTCACAGGAAAAAATTGGACTTCTGTGTATGAAATAAAACTTGTGCCACGTAAGACGTGATAGGCTTAGACCGTCACGCTTCCAGCAAGATGTGATGCCACAGACGGTGCGTTTTTGATAGGGACTAGCAGCGTGTTATGTGCGCCTTTAGTGGGTTCAACTTTTCCGTTCTTGTAGTCCGGATTTAATTTATCTAACGTCTCAATACTGATACCCGATGATTTTGCTACTTTCGCCAAGTTAACAGATTTATTCACCTTTAATTCTGCGAAATAAGGTTTATCTGTTACAGGTGGTAATTGCATACCATATTTTTCTGGATTCTTAATAATATCGGCAACAGCTAATAATTTTGGTACATAATATTGTGTTTCTTTAGGCAACGGTAATCCCCAGAAATTATGGATACCGGTACGTTTCTCAGTATGTTCTACTTTCACTTGGCCACAGTTATAAGCAGCGATCGCCAAATACCAGTTTCCATTAAATGTATTACCTAAATCGTTGAAATACGCGAGTGCTGCTTTTGTAGAAGCAACAACGTTGCGACGACCATCGTAACTAGACTTCACTTTAACACCCAGCTCATGAGCTGTTTGCGGCATCAATTGCCAAAGACCTGTCGCGCCTTTTTTGGAATGATCATTCGGGTTGAATTCACTCTCGATGACAGGAATCAACGCAAGCTCAGCGGGTAAACCACGCGCCTGTGTTTGTGAACGAATAAAATAAATATAAGGAGCCGCCGCCTGTAAGATACTATAAAGCTTAGCTCTATCCGCTAATAACTTTCGTATCTCAGCTTGGACTTGTGAGGTTTGAACCTTGTGATCTAATTTAAGATCATGGCCCATACTACTCCAGATGTTCTCAACCGGTGGCTGGATGTAAACCACGTTGGGAACAACATCTGTAACTTGGAAGTTCGTACCGTATAAAGCGATTATAAGGCTACAACTCAGTACAGCGAATAGTACATATTTTGATCTAGTAATTATTGATTGCATGCCGGCATGATACACGAAAATGACCCCTATGGGAACCCAAAATTGCTAAAATCATCAGACGATAGTTTATAACTATTTGATTAATAACTATTAAATTTTTGTCTTGGAGGGAGATTCACCTGACCTGAATCAATAACATAGGTGCGAATGTTAATGTTAATCTGTATATATTTTATTCGATATTTTAGATGTTTTGGGCATCTGAGGGCTTCTTAAGCCTATTGAGAGGGGATTGAATTATGCACAATCCCCATAGTCTCTATCGACAACGTACTAACATTCCTTCTTCTATATATGGGTTTGAATTGTGTAATACGGGCCTTGGCGCCCTCTTCAAACACCAAACGGACAGATCAAACTTGAAATTCATTTTTTCCTGTCCAGAAAAGAAAGGCTGTAATTCATGCGATAACCAGGACTGTATTGCTTGGCGGCTCTCACTTTTCTTTTCCACAGCATGGAATACACCGCTTGTTGTCATCAATAGCTGAATAATACCATGGATGTCTGTGCGTATGGTTTCTGGGTATCGGACAACTTGTGTATGAGGAAAATCACCTGAGCCATGCTCTTTCGTCGAATATTCTCTTTTATCTGATAGAGAAGGATATTTTTGATAAAACCTATTCTGTAACCAGTTCTCAAATTCTGGTGTTTCTATGCCTCTTAACTCGGGATGACAAATGACTAAGTGACTATTGTCACGCAATACTCTTGCGGCTTCTTTGAGAAATTGTGTCTGATCCACAAATTGAAAACCCGCAAAAATAACTGCGAGGTCAAAACTTTTATCTACAAAAGGTAAAAACTCTGCTGCCGCTAATTTATATTCTATTTGTTTATCACGATTTTCACGGTTTGCTTGTTGTAACATATGTTTTGAAGCATCAACTCCAATGATGCTTTTAGCATAAAGCTTCAATGGCAACGTTGATACACCTGTACCACATGCAACATCCAGCGCGGATGAAACAGGTTTGTCTATTTTTAGCATATTAGCAACAATTTTCATCACCTCGGTGTAGATAACACCGGGTCTATCATAGTACTGCGCCATTTCTTGTGAATCGAAAGGATTCTCGCGTAGTAATGAATTAGTTGAAAACTGTAGCGTTGAATTTGTTCGCGTAAAAAATGGAAATTGACTAAACATATTATTTTTTCCTCTTCACATAACAAAAATACTAGACGACTTAGGGTGTAAGACGTTGGAATTTGGGGTAGTAATTTGAATGAGATCGGAAAAATCTGAAACGGGCCTTCTTGCTGTTGCAAGAAAACCCGCATCTTTCGGTCACTAACTGGTTTTTGGCGATTCATCTGCCTAAAACAGTCAGATATTTTTAGAGGAACTTGTAAATTAAGCCCAACACAGCTTGGTTTCGTTGTGGTTTACCGATACCGCCGTTATTGGAACCATTCACTCTGTTATAGTTCGTATAATCGTACTCAGCGCGCATATCCCAATTTTGATATACGTTGGTTTGTAAGCCTAAGCCTACTTGCCAGCCTGTTGACCATACGCCTTGATCATTGAAACGTGATCTTACAGCGCCTAAACGTGCAAAACCTAATACGTGATCAGTGACCATATAACCAGGAATGATGCTCAAGCCATAACCCCAGTTTGATCTGGCGCTAGCGCTTGCTGCAGCAGTGGTACTAACTCTGGTGTAGTTTTTAACATTAGCGTCGCCTTCAATTAAAGCTTCACCAGCCAAATAGAACATTGGGTTGATCATTGCAGCATAACCTGCATTGATGTTTCCGGAGATAGCATTTTGAACCGCGCCTCTACCAGAATAGGTAACGAAATTACCTAAGCCAACGCCTACATAAGGAGCAGCTTGATAAGTGTAAGTGCAGCTTGGACAAACAGGAGCTGCCTCACCCTTATAATCACCCTTATAATTGGCTGCGAAAGCACCAGTACTTGCGGCCAGAACAACACTTGCAACTAACAATTTATTAAACATAGTTTACTCCTATTAAATCTACATGCTTAATGGTTACTACTTCTTTCACCATAATCTACCGTCCGGATAGACTACAGAGATACTACTCTCGCCTCTATCTTTCGTGTTCCTGTTACGCAACACTGTTGCTTCAGGTACTTAAAGAGTCTCTATCGTATATCATTTTTTTAACGAATTCAAACACATCGTTACATATTTCTGATAGGGAATTTCCCTAACTGTTATAAGGGCTCAGTACAAAAATAAACTAGCACTGCTTTTTTTTGACAATAGATTGGAAATAAAATATTGTACCACCGGACTTATAGTAAGAAATTGCACCTATGATGACAAGGCTTCAAATAAGCTTTTTTTCATAGATATCTTGCAATCTATACACTACAAGAAGACGATTGAGCAGAGCACAATCAAGCATGGCCAATAAAGGAACTAGTGTAATGCTCAAGCTATGGATAACAACTATAGCAAGATCAGGATTATGTTTTTCATAAGGATGTCGACATAGAATGTCAATTTACCAAAAAATAAAAATATCTCTTCGAGAACAAAAAATAACTGACATCATGAGAAACTGTGTTTCTGGCATTGTATACTGGTTAGCAAAGTCCAAAATGGTATCAATTGCCAGGAAATATAGCCGTTTCATTGCATCTTTCTATGATATTTGTGCTGTCATCTTCGCTTGGCTGATAGCTTGTTGGATATTAATCACCTTATCAGCAGAGACAGATGGTTTAGATAATATTTCTTATCGATTTTTCTTTGTTTCTCTATACTGGAAGCCTGCTTTATTCGATTTAGTCTGTTTGTTACTGCCACAACTTTTTTTATTTCGTTACTTTGGGCTATACCGTGGTTTTTGGCGATTTGCTTCGATACAAGATTTACTTAAAATTTTTTATGTTTCAGTTTTGGGCGGAATAGTTGGAATTAATTTATTATTAGCCAATTCGACTGGTTTGCTCTCACCTGCGCTCAACCCATTTAGTAACCCGCAGGTTGTAACACTACTGCCTAACAGCGTTGCGCTGCTCTATAGTATTTTCCTCATCACATTTTTGTGTCTTCCCCGTTTATTTGTCCGTTATACAAAAGACTTTAAACATCTGTATGGCGATTTCCAGCGCGTCATTATTGTCGGTGCTGGTAATGCGGGAGAAGGATTAGTTCGAGATTTATTGCGTGATGGCAGTCATGTTTATAAGCCCGTTGCATTCGTTGATGATGATAACCGTAAACTCGGTCGTGAAATCCACGGGATTCGTGTTGCAGGCACTCTTAAAGAATTACCGAATCTCATTAAAAAATATCGTATTGATCTAGCACTCATCGCTATTCCTTCTGCTTCATCCGCCAGTATGCGATCTGTTGTCGATCTGTGTGAAAAATCAAATATCCCTTGCTATACCTTGCCTGGCATTAAAGATTTAACAAATGGCCGCGTGAGCATTAATGTTTTGCGCAGTATTTCATTAGAAGATTTATTAGGAAGATATCCTGTCACCTGTCAATGGGCTGAAATTCAAACTAAACTCAACAATAAAACCATTTTAGTCACCGGCGGTGGCGGCTCAATTGGATCTGAATTATGCCGACAGATCGCTGCATTAGGTGACTCGACTCGCTTAATTGTGGTGGATAGTCACGAATATAATTTGTATGCCATAGACATGGAATTACGCAAACGATTTCCAACGTATGATTTTCATCCGATCTTACTCAGCGTAACGGATCGCACAAGTGTACAAGCGATATTTAAACAATTCCGACCTCACATGGTCTTTCATGCCGCTGCATACAAACATGTTCCTCTGTTGGAAAGTCAACCGCGCATGGCGATTTTTAATAATATCGTTGGTACACAAATCATTGCGGAAGAAGCAGTTGAAGCAGGCGTTGAAACTTTTGTGTTGATTTCGACAGACAAAGCAGTGAACCCAACAAATATCATGGGCGCAACAAAACGTGCGGGTGAATATTACTGCCAAAATTTAAATTATCAAACGTTAAAGACACGATTTATCACGGTACGATTTGGAAATGTATTGGATTCCGCTGGCAGTGTCATTCCACTTTTTAGAAAACAAATTGAATCTGGCGGACCTGTGACCGTTACGCATCCTGAAATTACGCGGTTTTTTATGACGATACCCGAAGCCTCACAATTAATTCTGCAAGCGACATTTTTGGGACAAGGTGGCGAAATTTTTGTGTTAGATATGGGTGATCCTATCAAAATTCGTTATCTCGCAGAACAAATGATAA
The DNA here is from genome assembly GCA_903970525.1 of Myxococcales bacterium. Classification (GTDB taxonomy): domain Bacteria; phylum Pseudomonadota; class Gammaproteobacteria; order DSM-16500; family DSM-16500; genus UBA5158. The sequence continues at coordinate 7,129 of CAJCIZ010000126.1, forward strand.
AACTGTCCGGTAAGATCGTGGACCACGATATCAAAATTGTTTACACCGGATTAAGACCAGGTGAAAAATTATTTGAAGAATATTTTTATCCCGATGAATTTTTACAATCTACAGTCCATTCAAAAATTTTACGTGCGCAATCACAGTGGCGTGACTTTGGAGAAATAAAAGATTTGATCCATCAATTATCCGTTGCTTGTCGAGAGCGAGATGTCGATCATGTTACTTTAATCGGTTTATTAAAAAAGCTGGTGCCTGAGTACCAACCTGCTGTTTCTTCTCCGCTAGCGCCTTTGGCACTCGCTTCTGTCATAGATGCGGTCGACGCGGCACTTGCAACACATTGAATATTCAACTAATTTTTAAGCCCCGCCCGGGGCTTAAAAAATTCGCCTTATAATCAACCAGTTAACCTCTAAAAAAACTTCTTCTTCTTAAGATTTCATTAAGCTTGAACTGGTAATATTTTAACCATGTGTAGCCGTGATTCAAAACATGAGCGCATGATTAAACTAAACGAGGAGAACTGGAACATGAAAAAATTAATTGCCGTTATGCTGAGTATATTAGCCATGCAATCTGCTTTTGCCGATGATGATTTAGCAAAAATGCGTATCAAGATTTCTGGCCCTATCAGCAGTAATGCTTATTACTTATGTGTTTCTAGCTCTGGTGGTTGTTCAAGTATTTATGCGGGCTCAAAAGGTCAAGTGTTCCCAATGGAACCTGGCAAAGTGAGTTATATCTTCACTGCAAATATTGCCAATGCAAAAATGTATCCTCAAACCTTACCGGCTTCTTGTAACGTCGCCGTTAATAAAAACCAAACGTTGGTTGTATCTGGAAAAGTTGTTGTAGAAAGCACACATAAAGCTTCTGAGACACCTAATGTGAGAATTGATAATCTGCATTGTTCTTTAGCTTAATCCTTTCATTGTTCCGCGGACTCTTGTTCGCGGAACTTAATTCCTCGCTCCGTTTGCTAATAACCGAGAAAAGTGCCACGGGATATAACAAATTTTTTTGTTTAGGTCGCAAAACAAGGTCGTCCTGACCTGTTTTGCTAAAACGGACTCCTGTCCGTTTTCCTAAACAAAAAAATTTGTTATATCCCATGTCACTGATCATTCAGTTGTAGGTTGAGCATATATGCTATACGCGTCAAGCTAAGCACATCCGTCATTGCGAGCGAGAGTGAAGCAATGACGTAGTCTTTATGGCACATATGCTCAACTACGCTTGATTCCAATAATTATCTGAATTAAATCTTTCAATCAGAAAATCAATAAAGACTCTTACTTTGGACGGTAAATATTGCTGGTTGGGATAGGCGGCGTGAATATCGATATCACGTGCGCAATATGGATCGAGTACGCTGATTAGCGTTCCTTTTTTCAGTTCTTCTGTCACAATAAAACTTGATAAATGCACTAAACCAACACCGGCGATCGCGGCTTTAACTAAGGCTTGGCTGCTGTTGATTACGAGATTTCCTGCGACTGGCACAAAATGCTTTTCTTTGTTGTGATAAAAAGCCCATTCATGTTTGAGTCGGTTAACAGGTTCTATCATATAGATTAAGCAATTGTGATGAATTAAATCGGTGGGGACTTGTGGAATTTTATGGCGCTCAAAATAACTGGGTGCGCCATAAACACCTGTGCTGCGGACAGTGATTTTTCGTGATTTCAACAAATGGGTATTGGGTAAATCGCTGATGAAAATTGCGAGATCCAATCCATTGTGAATGAGACTCGCGTATTGACTCCCTAATATTAATTCAATTTTAATTTCAGGAAATGCACGCACAAAATCATTCACTGCCGGTAGCAAATGCACTTGGCCAAAACTCATAGGCGCGTTAATGCGTAATAAACCTGAGGGGTGTTGATGATATTGTGAAATATTTGCGGCAGCATCATTGATATCCGCTTTGATTTTTTTACACCGCTCATAAAAAACTTGGCCGCTCTCTGTGAGGGTCATGGTGCGTGTTGTGCGTTGTATTAATTGTACGCGCAAATGATTTTCTAGACGGCTGATACGTTTACTAATGACAGAAGAAGAAATACACCATTTTTTCGCCGCAGCGGCAAAACTTCCTTCATCGATTACACTCAGAAAAGTTAAAGCATCGTCGAGCACAAAATCAGTCATGTTGCTAGGCTCTAATCATTATAGTCATGCGCGGCATTATAGTGTAAGAACTGGGGTTACGTCTATGCTATAACACTCTGTCATTTTATTTCTCAAAATGCCTCTGCAATATTGATAATTCTTTTCGCAAGTCTTCTAACTCATCCATCAACTCCAAAGCTAATACCGCGCCCGGAATGTTTACGCGCAAATCACGGTGTAAACGTAAGGCAGCTTGGAGACGTTGCAATGATTGTATGTCAAAATATAAATCTTCCACTTCTTGCTTTTGCGGTTCGATTAATCCTTCTTCTAACATTTCCAAAAATAAAGTTTCATCAATCTGATAACGATCGTGGAATTCTGTCAGTGTAAAAATCAGTTTTTCATTCGATGAAAGGTCAGAGAAAATAATTTGATTGATTTTACGCATTTACGCCCCCATTTTTTCACGCGGATTAAAAGGCATTTCCTTCGCCATTTTTTCATACAATGCTTTTGCGCTTTCTGTTGTTGGTACTGGTACGACTATTTTCAAAATAACATATTGATCACCCGGTGTTTGTCCCGGTAAACCACGGCCTTTTAAGCGTAATTTATGCCCGCTTTGCGAACCGGGAGGAATTTTCAAATCGACTTTCCCTGCTAGCGTTGGCACTGTCACTGTTGCACCTAATGCCGCTTCCCATGGCGCAATAGGCACTGTGCAATAGACATCTTTGTCCATGATTTCAAATTGGGGATGTTTGAGAATTTCAATTTCTAAATACAAATCTCCTTTTGCACCCTGACCGATACCCGTTCCACCTTGCCCACTTAAACGAATTTGCTGGCCCGTCTTAACGCCTGCAGGAATTTTAACTTTTAATGATTTTTTGACTGTGTGGGGATGCCCATATTGATCGAGCTCTGTGATGGGAATTTGCATGTCGCGCATTGCACCATGAAATGCATCTTCTAAACTGACTTGTAATTTCCCATAAAAATCTTGGCCAGGTTGAGAAAAATCGTGACGGGTTCTCTGTCGACCACCGAATCCCCCACCACCAAATAATGATTCAAAAAAATCACTGGTATTACCAAAACCAGCATCACCTTGATCGCCGCCTCTCTCTGCATATTGCCAACCAGAGGGTCGCTTAAATTCTTGGCCAGACTGCCAATTTGCACCTAATTGATCGTAGGCCGTGCGTTTTTGGGGATCTTTTAAGACTTCATAGGCTTCGCCGACTGCTTTGAATTGTTCTTCCGCATTTTTTTCTTTGCTGACATCGGGATGATATTTGCGAGCTAAACGACGATACGCACGTTTAATGTCTTCTGCAGAAGCATTGCGCTCCAATCCCATTATTTTGTAATAATCTTTGTATTCCATTTATTCTCATCCTCGGAAAGTCTTTCCGAGGATGATAATAACATTATTTTCAAATATATTTTAGGGGGTTAGGGATGGTGGTCTTCATAATAATCACCGCCACAGGTACTACAGACGGAAGAACCATAGCCTCCCATATTGTCAAAGATGCCTGAGCATCTGTCATATGAGTGCCCACAACCGCAAGAGGACGAACCACATCCACCACCACTCGACCAACTAGAATAATAGCTGTCACTTGAATAGCAGCCAGGGCCGTGGCAATTGGCGCCCACAACATTACCCACATCAAAGTTAGTACTAGAACAACAAGCGGTTAAAAGTGAACAAAATACAAGAACTGTGAAAAGTTTTGCTTTCATCTGAATGTCCCCCTACTCCGGCAGCAGTCAAGATATCTTCAACAAAACCCTTTCTGAAACAACTCTCAAGATACTATTATTATAACACTGCCGCAGTCCCTGCGGCAGCTGTTGTTTTTTAACCTATTGATTTATATATAAATATAAGTGTTTATAGCACATTCTGCTAACGCCTACCCGCCAAAAACATCCAAATGGCGAGCAATAGGGCGATAACAAGGCCCGCATAGCTAAACCACAGCGGAACAGTATAGGTACCCACCACTATCTCTAGCCCATAGTACAGTCTCAAACCATGACCTAGAGCTAGAAGCAAGAAAACTACTCCTGCTATCATGAGCGCAGTATTCTTTTTCATATAGACCTCCCCATACACAATGTTAGTATAGCAACTTTTAAGAATAGTGCGGGTAACCTTCATGAGCCAGAATATCAATACGCCTTATGAAACTTTAGATCCGCATATCATATTAGATGCGGTTGAAAGTATAGGCTTTTCTTGTACCGGTAGTTTGTTTGCATTAAACAGCTATGAAAACCGCGTCTACCAAATAGGCATCGAAGAAAGCGCACCTTTAATCGCCAAATTTTATCGTCCACATCGCTGGCGTGATGAAGCAATCTTAGAAGAACATCAATTCGCGGCAGAATTACTGCAACGAGAAATTCCTGTGGTTGCACCTTTGGTTTCTCAAGGAAAAACATTACATCACTATCGTGATTTTCGTTTCGCGCTGTTTCCTCGCAAGGGGGGGCGCAGTTTAGAATTGGATAACTTAGAACATTTAGAATGGATGGGACGATTCATAGGACGATTACATGCTGTAGGGGCCTGCCAATCTTTTCGCTATCGTCCTCGCATAGATACCAAAACACAGGGCCATACGCCTTATCAATATTTATTAGACAATAATTTTATCCCCACCCATCTCAAAACAAATTTTTGCGCGGTAGTCAGCGCATTGTTACAAAAAATTGAAGAGCGCTTTCAACAAGCGGGCGCGATAAAATACATTCGTTTACATGGGGATTGTCATGCGGGAAATGTCTTGTGGAATGACACGGGCCCGCAGATTGTGGATTTAGATGATTGTTTAATGGGACCTGCGCTCCAAGATCTCTGGATGCTGCTTTCAGGTCACAATCCCGATCAAGTCCAGTTACAATTGCAGACGATTTTACGCGGGTATCAAGAGTTTCATGATTTTAATTATCGTGAATTATGTCTCCTCGAAGCTTTACGTTCACTGCGTATGATTCAATATAGCGCGTGGTTAGCGGCGCGCTGGCAAGATCCGGCTTTTCCTCGCAGTTTTCCTTGGTTTAATACGGCCCATTATTGGCAACAATTATTAGATGATTTGCGCGATCAATTGATGCTGCTTGAGGAAGACACCCCTGATTTCTAACAGCAACAGAACCATGTTATAGTAACCCTGTCGCTCTCATGCTAGGAATGCAGCTCATATGGATAATGGATTCATTGCTGTTTTTAGTCAGACATTTACTTTGATATCCTCGCTTGCCTTGCTGCTGAGTATTTTATTTTTTTACTTGCTCAAAAATCACTATAGTCTGGCTTTTAGAATTAGTTTAATTGGCGGTTGTCTTTCTTCGCTGCTTGCTAGTATTGTGCCTTCGCTAGCACTAGTGTTTGCTATTTCATTTTTACCACCCGTGATTTATCACACGTTTAATCCATTTACCGTGGCGCCTTTTATCATTGGGATTATCAGCTTTGTTGGCATAGGATCATTATCTGTCTTGCTCAGTGAATTATATGGTGATTTCCGTCTGTCATCACCGCATCCTAGAATTATGATGACGCTGGCTGCCGCGGGTGTTTTTATCTTGATGGTCTATTGCATACATGCTGGCATCATTGACTATAAAATTATTAAAAATTCTGATCGTCTCGCTCAGTATGCTTCAAGCGGCAACGATCCCAAGCAATTAGAACGAATCTATATCGAAATATCCCATAGCAATGACATGAATCTACAAAATGATTTAGTGCTACGCTTTACGCATAATCCTAATGCTTCAGCAGAATTATTAAGAGTGATTTATGTTAAAACCCTGGCTGCAAACCTGGACCCTTCCACCCGTAATACTATCTTGCTGAGCTTGTCACACAACGTGCACACACCTTCTGATCTCTTAGCTGATTTAATGCTCTCGCTTAATCAAGAGAAAGTGCCTCAGAAAGATATGAACTTAGCTGTGATTGCACATAATCCGAATTTTTCAGAAGAAACACTATTACGGTTAACCGCATACCCAGATTGTGAAATACGCCGTGCCATTATTGCTTATCCTAATATTTCTGAGGCTGTGTTAAACCAAATCATACAGCACGATCCTGATCTCGGGGTCAGACATGATGCAAAACGTCGCTTGGATTTTTTGCATGGAATCTCTCACTTAGAGACTGACAGTGCTAACACACCACCACAAAGAAACGTCATTCCCGACCCTCTGCCCATAGCAGCAGATCACAGCACCGACGCACACCAGTTATCACAAATTTATGATGACGCAGACTTACACGACAATACCAGTATGATTCTAGAAACTTTGGCGGGAAATTGTTATATTTCTAGTGAAATTGCACATAAAATTTATACCAAAGCCAACACCTTACGCAGTAATTTCCGCACACCTATACTGATTGCTTTAGCGGCTAACCCGAAATCGCCTGCCGATATTTTAAGTCTTCTCGCTCACGAAAAAGACTTAGCGATAGTGCGCGCCCTAGCGTCTAACCCAAATTTACCGGAAGAATTGATTGCGCAAATCGCCCCATTTCCCGATTGTAAAATCCGTAAGAAATTGATTTGTATTGCTAATATTGATAACAGCGTTCTATCCGCCTTGCGCCATGATAAAGATGAAAGTGTTGCTTCTGAAGCAAATGCTAGACTCAATCAAACAGATTCCTATTTACATTCTTGCAGACCTATTCAAAAAATGAATCCTTCTTGTCAGAAGTACTTCGATACGCTTTCTGTCCCTGATATGCAGCTTTATCCCAATACGTCGGAAGCAAAACCAAAATCACTGTCTACATTTCCAACGGCGTAACACTCTGCAGACTTGCTACGCTCACGAAAACTTTGACTGCTAAAAATTTTATGGCATAATGCTTTGTCTTTTAACATTTAAGGAATTATTTTCATGAAAAAAGCAAAAGGATCTAAAGCTGACGTTAAGAAACTCGCTGCAAAAATCAAATCCGCAAAATCAGAAGTGAAGAAGATGACAGCGGAACTCAAAAAATTAAAAGCTGAAGCAAAAGCAGCACCAAAAAAAGCAAAGAAAACTCGTCGTCGTCGCGCTAAAAAAGCGTAGGCACAAAAAACTGGGCCTAACTGCAAGGCATCGTCATATACCTTGTAGTTAGGCCCAGTTGCGTTTAGCGCATTAGAATATTAGCGTTTGTCTTTTGGGTTATATGGGGTTTGATTTTTGTTACCCAAATTGCCACCCATTCCACCACCACCAGTCGTTTGAGTCGCACCTGGTTTTTGTGTAGTGGGAGTATGGCCTGCAGTAGGACCAGTGGTAGGTTTCTTGGCTTTATCTTTATCCCAAGTTTGTCCACCTTGTTGGCCGCCCATTTTTGGAGTATTACCTTGGTTTTGGTTGTTTGACATTGGTGTATCTCCTAATTAATTAAGAAAGTTTCTTAACTAAGGTAGACTGGTTCTCAGTCTGTCCTTTCACCATTGCACTCCTTGAAGTGCAACACTGAACTGGTACTAGTGAGAGATAGACCTCACTTTGTAACGTATTCGAGATAGTTCAATTAACAACATGACATCAAATAAAAGTATATTCGAGCTGTGAATAAGCGGCGATAACATGCCAGCTAAGCTGAAAGTAGTGACAACTGACGCTAACACTACACTGAGTAAAAATAACTGGCGCATAATTCGATTACCTCGTGTTTATGCTCATACAGAAGATTTACTTCTTTTAACATTACGCCTTGAAGTGAAAAGTGTCAAGTTGGGTTAATTTTTTTTATAGTTTATTCAATGAGTTATATGTTAAAATATAATTTCCCTTGTTGCTAACTTATTGATAATGACGAAAGCATACGATTACACTAGAATAACCTCATCAAATTAGTCGAGACATTTTATGCTAAGCATCGGACTCATGAGTGGCACCTCTATGGATGGGATAGATGCTGCTTTAATCAAAACAGATGGTGTAGCACAAGTCACTGAATTAGATGATTGTTCTTTAGTTTATGATTTAGAAATGCGGATTTTGTTAAAAGCGGCAGAGACTGCGGTGCGTGAACAAGCGGGTAATTTAACGCTAGCTCAGCAGCATTATTCTCAAGCGCTTGAAGCCTATTTAAGACACGCACTGACTATCGCGGATGCGGCTATCCCTGAAAAAATAAAGGCATTATCACTTTATTTTCATGGCAATGAAAATCTTCCGATTACATTTGATCAAATCGTAAAACGTTCTACTGAATTGCATATTGATGTCGTTAAGCAATTATTGCAAAAAACACATTACGCTCCCAAAGATATTCAAGTGATTGGTTATCACGGCCAAACTTTATTGCATAGACCGGCGGAAAAAATCACCATACAAATTGGCGATGGGGAACTCTTAGCGAAAAAAACCGGCATTACTGTGGTGAATGACTTTCGTAGCAATGATGTGGCGGCAGGTGGACAGGGTGCGCCTTTTGCGCCGCTTTATCATCAAGCGCTGGCGGTACGTGATAATATTATTCCTAGTGTGATCGTCAATTGTGGCGGTATTGCAAATGTCACGGTGATTAAAGGTAGACATCTCACTGAACTCATGGGATTTGATACAGGACCCGGGAATGGTTTACTCGACCGCTATATCAAACAAAAAACCCAAGGCAAAATCCAAATGGATGTGGACGGTCAATATGGCCTTCAAGGCAAAGTACACCCAAACATTTTAGCTTTGCTAACAGAACATTCCATACAATTCACAACAGATAATTTTTTCACGCGTCAGCCACCAAAATCTTTAGACATCGGTGAATTAAAATTGATTCCTGAATTAGATACTTTGTGTCTAGAAGATGCTTGTCGCACGCTAGAAGCATTTACGGCTGACACTATTGTTGCAAGCACAGACTTTTTTCAGTCTTCTATCCCTCGCACTTGGATTTTAGCCGGCGGAGGTTGGAACAATCGTGTCATTCACAAAGAATTTGTTGCACGGTTAAAAGCAAAATTAGGTGACGATGTAGAAATTAAAACTGCTGATGAAATTGGCTGGAATGGCAAAGCATTGGAAGCGCAGATTTTTGCATACTTGGCTGTGCGATGTTTGCAAGGATTACCGATTAGTACACCTGGAACAACTCGCGTTCCTAAACCACTGACGGGTGGGCAGACTCATTTCTTTACCCAAGAGTAGCAACATGGTCTTGCATCAACGGTGAAGTTTGAGTAGGCGAATGAGCAACAGCATTGTGAGCAAATAACGCTGAAGAATGACCCTCATGCTTGAAGCTGTGAATCACAGATGATGCAGTCTGTTTATCCACTGGCGTCATTCTCAACAGCGGTATGTTTTCACTAAATGAACCTGTATTCTGAACGATAAAAGGTGGCGTTTCTCGACCCTGCGAAGAAATTGAAGATCGACGCGAAGAACTTTCTGATTTAGATTCAACAGAATCTACGGGCGAAGGTGATGCTGTGGAAGGTTCAATGGTTATATGAGTCGGTGAAGGTGTTGTCGCTCTATTAACGATATTTGTACTTTGATTCAGCTTTTTCTGAACTGGCGCAACGGTTGGCGCTAGCGTTTGTTGTGTCATACTAGGCGTTGAAATTTCTTTTGGCGGGTTTTTCGTTCTTAATTTTTTCCAAATATTTTTGCCACTTTGATACAGTTTTTTACCTAATCCACTAAATACACTCCCTGCAGCTAAAGCGACACAAGCACCCACAATCATCGCAATACCTGCTGGCGGGCAGAATAAAAACATACCCGAACCCACTGCAATCAAAGCCATCATCGCGACGGTATAAATGATTGTCTTTTGCCGCGCGCGTTTTTCTTCTGCCAGTTTATTCTGAATATGGATGAGCGCTGCTTTTTCTTTTTCATGTTTTTCAATCAATGGACTCAGTTCAGCTTTGGCTGCTTGATACTCTTGTTGCACTTCTTGCAAAGCTTTTAGATAACAAGGTTTTTGATACTGAAAATAATGTGAAGATAAGACTGACATCTTCAATTTCAGTCCTTCAAGCTTATCTTTCGCAGGTCGGAATTTTGCATCGACAGCTTTAACTTGCTTTTCGACTTTGTTTTGTAATTTTTTCAGATCGAATACTCTTTTCCAATCGTAAGCTTCATGCCCGGTATCAAAAGCATAGCCAATAACAAGTAAAATCTTAGGAATCAATAAAGCACCGAAACTCGCATAAGCGAAGAGTGTGTAGATCACATCTGCTAAATTGACGCCCATCCAGAAAATATCATTGCGCATGCGTTTAGCGCGATCATCTGTGAAGGTTTTTTTCAATCTTTGTAAATACGTTAAAGCGATGTCATCGCCGCGTGGAAAAAATACATCGGCTGCAACTTCGGCTGTATCAACGAGTAATCTGACACCATAAATGAGACTCGCTAGCAACATCGGTATGCTAGTCAAGCTTAAGATAGGCGCTTTACTGTTAATTGCAGTGAGAACACGCAAGGAACGCATCGTGACAAGTCTGATTTCATTCAGCCAGGGATGCGCGTCATAAAGGGGTTGTGCAACTGATTCAACTGGAACAATGTTATTTGCTTGTTGTTGTAATTCATGTGCGATCGCATTTCCGCTCAAATCTAATTTGGCGAGAACTGCTATTTCGCTTGCACTCAAATCCTTGAGAGGAAGAACTTCCGCTTCGCTGGATTGATGTGTCATAGGACTACCCGTATACCGCCTTATTTAAACTCATTTACTGTAAGGAAATTATACTCCTCTATGTGTTAAGGAATACTTATGCACAGCTTAAGGAAAACTTAAGAAATAGCTATTCTAAGTAATTGATTTTAAGAGAAGAAAATCGCTCTGAGGCTACCATAATTCAAGAAAAACTCGGTCTATAGCGAGGGATTTTAATTTGGAGCGCGACAGTCGCAAGAAAGTGCCGTATATTCATTGTGTTGAATGATTTGTACTTTCACTTAACCCACATGGGATGTCATATGACTGCAACCAAAACAAGCATAGCTGATTTATTTAAGCCGGCTAAATTAGGCCCTTTTACACTATCAAATCGAATTATTATGGCGCCATTAACGCGCAGTCGTGCGGGAAAAGGGGATGCACAGGGTAAAATGAACGCTGACTATTATTCTCAACGAGCAAGTGCCGGTTTAATCATTTCAGAAGCAACACAGATTTCTCAACAAGGCAAAGGTTATGCTTTTACACCCGGCATTTATACTGATGAACAAGTTAACGGTTGGACACTTTCAACTGATGCAGTTCATGCAAAGAGTGGTCTTATGTTTGCACAGCTTTGGCATGTCGGTAGAATCTCACATCCTGATTTACAAGCAGATAACCAGCTACCGGTTGCGCCTTCTGCTATTCGGCCAGAAGGAAAAGCATTTACTGAAACTGGCTTTAAAGATTTTGTGACACCTCGCGCGTTAGAAACGAGTGAAATCCCCGGCATTATACAACAGTATGTTCATGCTGCTGAATGCGCAAAGAAAGCCAAATTTGATGGCATAGAAATTCATGCTGCAAATGGTTATCTACTCGATCAGTTTTTACGTGACAAAACGAATAGGCGTACTGATAATTATGGCGGAAGTATTGAAAATAGAGCTAGGCTTTTATTAGAAGTCGTTGCAGCACTCACAACTGTTTGGTCTCCTGACTGCATTGGAATTCGTTTATCGCCTGTGAGCCACGCAAATGACATAGCCGATAGTCATCCTATGGAAACATTTTCTTATGTTGTCAATCAATTAAATCAATTTAATATTGCCTATATTCATTGTATCGAAGGTGAAACAATGGGGCCACGCACTATCCCGGCTGATTTCAGCTTTGCAAAGTTGCGTAACTTATTTAATGGGCGTTATATCGCTAATAATGGATACGATCTTAAATTAGCGCTACAAGCACGTGACAACAATCTCGCTGATTTTATCTGTTTCGGCCGCCTATTTATTGCAAATCCAGATTTGGTGGCTCGCTTAATGACTGGAAAGAAATTAACTGAAGCACCCAAAGAAACATGGTATGGCAACGGCGCGCATGGCTATACAGATTGGCCTGTTTCCTGATCCTTTTAATTTCAGCTTCTTCCTCTGATGCCAGGGATAATATCTTCTCTCTTAATAGGGCATCTGCTCACGTTTGGCTGGCGCCGATGGGCAGAAAGTCTTAGAATCTTCCTTAGAAAAAGCGCCTCATTTTAAAATACCTGTGAGAAGTGAATATGAGCCACCACAATGACCACAATCTAGCTAACTTGGCCGAAGAACTTAAGACGACCTTGCTTGCATTCGATAGCGCCCTCGCGAAATTTTATGAGCCCGATATAAATGATGATGAAGTTAAGCAATACCTCAGGTCTATCTCTGGCGAACTGACCTGGCTGATTGCAACAGTTAAACTTCTTAGTGATCGTAATATCCCAGAAGAGCGCAATGAGTTGCTTGCGGTCTTAACCTCCAACGTGGCGCTTTTGACTAGCCTCTGCACAAAACAAATTCCCAGCGTCAGCGAAACCATCCAAGACTTGCTAGATCAAGACCAAGAAGAAGCCATTAAACAGCTACAGGACTATAAAGATTTAATCAACAACTGCACCAAATCCAGCGAATTAATAAAACGTATAACCCCTCTGATGCAAGAACTCCTAACCCAGACTGAAGCAGAATGGGATCATCATTTTGGGCAGGATGAAAAAAAAGTGAATGACTCGAGGAATAAAAAAACACTATAAAATCTTTATATACCCATGAAAAAATCATTCAAGAGAACACCCTCTAGTTTCTTTCACAAAAATGAATATCACGCTTCCTGTCAGGATGGCGCAGAATACAATATAAATAGCCGGCGCAAAAACAAAATGAGATTTTGTCATCAGCCAAGCACAAATCACCGGTGCCGTGCCACCAAAAATTGCATTGCCAATGTTGTAACCTAATGACAATCCCGTGTAACGCGCTTTTGCAGGAAAGTTTTCGACGACAGCCACGCTAGTTGCTGCTTGCTCCAGTGAACTTGCGAATGTAAATATCAATAAAACAATTAAAATAAGCATGACGTTTTGAGTTAACAAAAAATAAAATCCAGGAAGCGTCACTAAAGCAATTAAGGCTGCATTAAATAATAAAATTTTTCGTCGCCCGACTCTATCACAGAGCATTCCCGCCAATGGAACCCACACAATCATTGTGCCAATAAAAAATGTCATCATCCCAGAAGCTTTCATTAACGAATAGTGTAAGTTTTGCGTTAAAAAAGTTGGCATGTAAATAAAACAGAGATAATAGAAAGTACTACCCATACAAACCATGCCTATGGTACGCAACACTTCTGGAAGATTATTTTTAAATACAATTAAAATAGGATTTTTCGCGAGTTGTTTTGTTTGTTGTAAATGATGAAACACCGATGTTTCTTGCATTTTTAATCGCGTGTAATAAATGAGTAAAGAGATGAGACCACTTAAAATATAGGGAATACGCCAACCGAATTTTTGAAACGCGAGTGTACTTAAAAATGCCGTACTTGCAAAACTCACAACGGATGCGAGTAATATGCCTAGATTCGCACAAGTCCCACCTAATGAAGCGACAACCGCTCTATACTTTATCGGTGCTGTTTCTGTGAGATAAATTAAATTCCCACTGTACTCGCCGCCTAAGCTGATACCTTGCCAAATGCGTATCACCATCAACATAATCGGTGCCCAAATGCCAATAGCAGCATACGTCGGCAAGCAACCAATCAGTAGCGTAGGAATTGAAATCATTAACACAGATAACCGCAGTGTCTTCACGCGACCTTTTTTATCGCCTAGGAAACCAAAAATTAATGCGCCAATCGGTCGACAGAGAAACCCTACCGCCAAGACGCCAAACGTCATCACAAGTGCAACATGAGGATCTTTTAGGGGGAAAAACAAGTGACTAAAGAGAGGGGTGTATATTGCAAACAAACCAAAATCATACCATTCCAGCAAATTGCCTATACAACTACTGACGATTGACTTGAGCCGCATGGTTGTTCCGCAACAGATGACTCAGTTATCTTTCCGTTTCGCTTGCGAAAGCAGCAATCTGACAATGTTATTGTCAAAAGTGCTACTTTCGTACAAAAAGTATCGGATAATTACTTTGAAATGCTTAAATCTACTTTCTTCATGAATTTGAGATAAATCAAATATCCGGCTGCCGCACCAATGACGATGAAAATCAGACGTCCTAAGATATGGCCTAGGATAGAGCTAATTAAATCTGTGCCCGCTAACCCGAATATTCCTAAGTCTATTGCCCCTACGAAAACAAGAATCATAGCAATATAAACTTGTAGCTTGAGATCAATAGGCATCATAAATAGCTCCTTCTATAAAGTTTGTGATTCAATGAGAGTCGGATTTTAGTAGCATAGCAAAGGACTTAAGCCATGTCACTGGCTTAAATGGCCTTATGACAAATACCCATAGAGCCTCAACATCTGCGAAAAAGCCTTCCCTTCCGCACTTAAACTCTCATAACAATAAACCTTAATATAATTTTTCAATACATGCTCATACTGCGGCTGAGTCAAAATCGCTAATATCGATTCTATGCGTTCTCTATCGGCCACATTTTCGTAGCGACAACGCTGATACAATATCGCTGCTAAGATTTCTGCTTTGCACACATTGCGTATCGAATCACTATCTCTAAAACTATCAATACAAAAATGTAGAGATCGGTCTTTGTTCCATTCACGCCATTGATGGAAATAATTTAATGCCATACTTTTAAAATGTCCGATATTGTCATGATCACCTGTACTCGCATACAACAAGAGAAAAAATACCGTGGGAATAATCACTTCCACATTTGCCCAAGAACAATTTCCACTGATTTGTGCTTCCACTTTTAATTCTGTGATGGGTTCCAAGTCCAAAAATTTCGGCAGCTCCACATTCACAAACTCATCTGATTTTTTTTCATAAATAAAATCTTGGATAAATTGCGTAGTCAATCTGTCCGTGCGATTCACCTTATAAAAAACAATATTGTCATATAATCGACTGTCTTCGCGTCTATCACATTTCGCTAAAATATTGCCAAATTTCACGAAGGTAATGGCATGACCTTCGTAACCGATAGGAATTAAAAGAGGTTCTTGCTGAATTAACGCTGTTATTTCCTTTTGATGTTTGTCCAAGCGCGTGCGGTATTGTAAATACTTAATGAGAATAGCGGCTCTATCAATCACGCCATTCAAAACATGCATTAATTCGTCAAATCGACGTAACTTTCTTGCGGCGAAATGATTTTGAAATTGTTTTAATGAATCGCCAATGATGCCGATACTAAATTCTAAAAAAAATCCTTCAAAATCTAATTCAACATAGTCATTTTGTGGCGAAATCAAATCGGCCGTTCCAACCAACTCGAAGATATGTCCTAATAATTTTGTATTCACAAAATCTTGTGTGAATGACAAATCCGCGCCATATTTTTGTAATAAACTTTTTAAGGGTTGTTGTCTACGCAATAACGGCATGGCCATCACTGGCTGACCAGAAAAAGTGTATGCGTTTGGGTTAGCACCGTTTTCTAAGAGTAACTGACACAAAGCCAGATTATTATTTTCTGCTGCCCAATGTAATGCTGTACTGCCTAACATATCTTGCTGATGAACATTCGCGCCAAAATCTATTAATAATTTAGCAATCTCAACATTATCTGCAATGGCTGCTTCAATCAACGGCGTAAATCCATATTCATCAATTTGATTAACATCCACGCCATATTGCAATATCGCGAGAACATTCTCTGTATGCTCATTAATAATTTCATCTGCCAAAGATACGGTTGTCATAAGTGTCATTTCCGGCGCTAGTACGGTCTAAATTTAGGTGTGCTGGTTGGACGGTTTTGTAAGCGATTTTGTAATTTATTTTCTAAACGATTTTCTAATGCATCTTTCAAATCATTATTGGTATCGGCTTCATTGAGTGTTGGAACGCCTACCACTTGTTTATCTATGCCACTGAATTGCGCTTTATCACTGATAGGATGTCTTTTATAGGGAGAATGTCGTCCACTACCGAGCCCTGCTCGCGATTGCGGTGCAACATAACGACCCTCTTTGAGTGCGGCACGTTGTTCGCGTGTGATTTTTTGTTTTGTGACACGATCTTTGTGCGTTTCATAATGCACACTGAGTAAACGTTTGATCTCTGAGGGTGGTAATAAATCATCGCGTTTAGGCGTAGATAAGATGTCTTTATAGCGCTTGGCAATCTCACCGGTTTTCCCACCGCTATCGCGACCGCCTTCGCCTTCATCGCTATCCGATTCAAAAAGAAACCCTCCAAGACCGCCCCCTTCGTCCTCATCGGACTCTAAGGCATGTGGTATGATAAGACCTTGTTTCTTTTTATGTTCTTCGGACATAACTCATCACTCTTTTGGTAAAAACGCTTTCTCTCTATCAGTATAACAGCCGATCTCAAAATCGTGGTACTATCCTGCCGCAACGGGCATCAGTATAATGCGTTGCGAATCTCAATGTGGAGAAAAATATGAAAATTTTATGCGTCATCCCTAGCCGAATTGCCTCGACCCGTTTGCCACGCAAACCCTTACTCGAGATCCAAGGCAAACCTATGATCCAATGGGTTTATGAAAATGCCAGCCGCTGCAAGATTCTGGATAAAGTGATTGTGGCAACTGACAACGATGAAATTGCTGCCATCATTAAAAAATGCGGTGGTCATGTTGAGATGACAGATCCCGATTTACCGACCGGCTCACATCGTACCGCTTTTGTTGCAGAAAAATATCCTGCAGACGTTATCATTAATTTGCAAGGGGATGAACCCTTTATCCGTCCACGCATGCTAGAACAATTGGTTGCGCCTTACCTTGCCGGTGAAAAACCTGAAATGACAACACTCGCTTATCCGCTAGACATGAAGAAAAAATATCACGAGCCAGGCGCTGTCAAAGTCATCACTGATTTACAACAAAATGCGATTTATTTTTCTCGTGCGCCTATTCCTTATGTTCGTAATCAGGTAGAAGCGCCTGTTTATCATCATATGGGTTTATATGCTTTCCGTTCTGATTTTTTAAACATCTACAAATCACTCACGCCTACACCCTTAGGTGAAGCGGAAATGTTAGAACAATTGCGCGTGATTGAACATGGCTACAAAATTCGTGTGTGTTTGACGGAAGATAAAACTTTGGAAATTAACACACCGGAAGAATTTGCTGAGGCACAGCATTTTCAATATGTGACTGAGTAGAGAAATTTTTATTTTAATTGGCCGCGCTGTCATGCCAGCATGCTTTCAGCTGGCATCCAGACTGCTTAATACGGTTGCGCGCTATAAAAGAACTGGATGCCAGCTGAAAGCATGCTGGCATGACACTGGACTATGCACCCAACTCTCTAACCCAACTGCTCCGTCTGCAAATACTCCGGCACCACACACTTCCATCGATATTTTTCTTCAATCTTATCCCGCAACGATGCAGCCGCTTCTGGTTCACCATGCGTAATAAACACTTTACGTGGATGATGATTAAAATTCGATAACCAGTCTAGAATTTCTTCATAATCAGCATGAGCAGACATATTGCTTAAGACTTTTATTTCGGCATTCACTGGCACGCTTTGTCCAAAGACTTTAATCGACGGCTTACCGTTAATCATATCAGCACCACGCGTTCCCGTTGCTTGATAACCTGCAAAAACAATAGTGTTTTTAGCATCGGGCGCAAACATTTTGATATGATGTAAGACTCGGCCGCCTTCCAACATACCACTCGCGGAAATAATAATTTTAGGCGATGTAACAGTATCAAGCGCTTGTGATTCTTCTTTAGAATTAATATACGTTGCCACTTCACAGACGGCTTGTGACAAGGCAGGCTCCAACCGATGCAACTCCGCATATTTCACAAATAGCTGCGTCGCTTCTTTCGCCATGGGGCTGTCCAAATAAATCGGCACATTAGGAATGCGATTTTCCTTTTTCAACAAATACATCAAATACAATAAATGCTGTGCGCGACCAACTGCAAACGCTGGAATAACAACAGTGCCATCACGCGCCACTGTACGTGTAACAATATCCGCTAATTCATCTAATGGATTGATCTTCTTGTGCAAGCGATTTCCGTATGTGGACTCTAGCACTAAATAATCCGCCGCTTGAATGACAGCAGGTGCATGCATAATAATATCATTAGGACGACCCAAGTCACCTGAAAATAAAATCGTTGTATCATAATGTTTAAATTGAACGAACGTCGCACCTAAAATATGTCCCGCTGGAATGAGAGAAATATAGGTCTCTTCATCAATCTTATATTGCTTTCGAAATTGAATAGGATGAATGTAATTTAAAGACTCTATCGCATCTTGTTGTGTGTAAAGTGGTAAAGCAGGTTTGTGTTTAGAGTAACCATGCTTATTTAAAAATTTCGCTTCTTCTTCTTGTAAATAACCACTATCTGGCAATAAAACAGCGCATAAATCTTTCGTCGCACTTGAACAATAGACTTTGCCCGTAAATCCATTTTTGATGAGCAAAGGTAAATATCCCGTATGGTCAATATGCGCATGCGTTAAAACAACAACGTCTATAGTTTTTGGGTCAATAGGAAACTTACTCCAGTTACGCAAGCGTAATTCTTTCAAGCCTTGAAACAAGCCGCAATCAATGAGAATTTTTTTCGTTCCTAATGTCAGTAAAAATTTAGAGCCTGTGACAGTATTGGTCGCGCCTAAAAAAGTTAACTTCATTTCATTTCCTTATCGTTTATCTAATTCTAATTGCAATTCTTGTAGCGAAGTAAATAAATCCGCAACGAGTCCATAATCCGCTACTTGAAAAATAGGTGCATCCGGGTCATTGTTAATTGCAACAATCACCTTACTGTCTTTCATGCCTGCTAGATGTTGAATCGCACCCGAAATACCAATCGCAATGTAAAGATCGGGCGCTACCACTTTACCTGTTTGACCCACTTGATAATCATTCGGTGCAAAACCCGCATCGACTGCCGCACGCGATGCACCTAATGCTGCGCCTAATGTGTCTGCTAATTTTTCTAATAATTTGAAATTTTCTAAACTTTTTAAGCCACGTCCACCCGCGACAATAATACGTGCCGCTGTCAATTCTGGTCGTGCTGAAATATGTATTTCTTCGCCTTCAAATTGCGAAAGTGTATTTGGAATTAGAATATCCAGTGCTTTGATTTCTGCGGTAGCCGATTGATTTTGTGTCGCTGCAGCAAATCCTGTGCTACGCACTGTCAAAAATTGTATAGCTTCATGAGATTGTACTGTCGCTAAAGCATTTCCCGCATAAATAGGTCGCAAAAAAGTATCGGGCGAAATAATTTTTATCACATCTGAAATCATAGCCATATCAGTCAACGCGGCAGCGCGTGGCAAAATATTTTTGCCAAATGTAGTGGCGGGTGCTAAAACATGCGTATATTGCTTGGCTAATTCAGACACGAGGGGTGCGACATTTTCTGCTAATTGATGTGCATAATTTTTTTCATCGACAACTAAGACGTGTTTTATGCCACTTATTTTTGCCGCTTCTGTGCTGACCTGTGGATTAAAAACCAAAAGATCGACATCAGAACTCATAGATGCAGCAGCTGTCACAGTGTGATAGGTCGCGCGTTTTAGTGCATTTTGATCGTGCTCTGCTATCACTAAAATTGTCATGATAATACCTGTGCTTCATCTTTCAGTTTTTGCACGAGTTCAGCGACGCTATTGACTTTCACGCCGCTTTTACGTTTTTCGGGTGGCGTGACTTTCAGAATTTGCAAGCGTGGTTTTGTATCAACCTTGAATTCTGTGAGCGGAATGATATCTATGGTTTTACGTTTCGCTTGCACGATATTCGGTAGTGAAATAAAACGTGGTTCATTTAACCGCAAATCTGTCGTAATGACCGCGGGCATCGTCAACGATAACATTTCAAGACCGCCATCGATTTCTCGCGTGACTTTCACTTTGTCTTGCAACACTTCAACTTTAGAAACAAATGTACCTTGCGGCCACTGTAATAATCCTGCGAGCATTTGCCCAGTTTGATTATTGTCATCATCAATAGCTTGTTTGCCGAGAATGATAAGGCGTGGCATTTCTTTTTCAGCGAGTGCTTTAAAAATTTTTGCGGCAGCTAAAGGTTGTATCTTTTCTTCCGTTTGTATGAGGATGGCGCGATCAGCACCCATGGCTAAAGCAGAGCGCAATGTTTCTTGACAGGCATTACTGCCTATAGAGACCACAATAATTTCTGTTGCGATGCCTTGTTCTTTTAAACGGACGGCTTCTTCCACTGCAATTTCGTCAAATGGATTCATGGACATTTTGACGTTTGCCGTTTCAACTCCTGTTTGGTCAGCCTTTATGCGGATATGGGTTTTAAAATCTATGACCCTTTTCACCGCGACGAGGACCTTCATACCTCATCACTCCCTGATTACTTTTATCTAAATATATTATATTGTGGGTAGTATCTCTGATTCAGGATTGTTTTTAAAGAAAAGGAATCGCCATGGAAATAAATAATTGTGCAGCAATTGTGACCGGCGGTGCATCAGGCATGGGTGCTGCTACAGCAAGAAAGCTCAGTCTGGCGGGCGCCAAAGTTGCGATCCTAGATAGAGACCTGGATGCTGGAAAAAAATTGGCCGCTGAAATTAAAGGCATAGCTATCGCTTGTGATGTTAGCCAAGCGGATAGTGTTGAAAATGCTGTGCAACAAGCAGCTAGTTTCCATGGAAATGCAAGAATTTGTATCAACTGCGCGGGGGTTGTGAAAGCAAGACGCATTGTGAATCAACAAGGCCCTATGCCTTTAGATGAATTTCGTGAAGTCATTGAAGTGAATTTAATTGGTACATTTAACTTAATGCGTGTGGCTGCTGCTGCCATGCAATCCTTGGCGCCGTTAAATGATTCAGGAGAACGCGGTGTCATCATTAACACAGCTTCTATTGCGGCATACGAGGGGCAGATTGGTCAAAGTGCTTATAGTGCTTCAAAAGGTGGCGTTGTCAGTATGACTTTGCCTGCCGCACGCGAGTTTGCTCAATTTGGAATCAGAGTTGTCACTATTGCTCCGGGTTTGGTCGATACACCTATGTTGAAAGATATTCCTGCTAATGCGAGAGAAGCATTGATCGCTAATGTTCCTTTTCCGCATCGCTTAGTTAAACCAGAAGAATATGCGTTTTTGGCTTTGCATATTATTGAAAATTCTATGATCAATGGGGAAGTGATTCGGTTGGATGGGGCGTTGCGGATGCAGGCTCGGTAGCTCATCACTGCAAATTTGTATTAATTCAGTTATACTGACCACCCCTAAAAACAAGGCGACTACAAAGTCATGCCCGTGATTACAAGGTTGAAACAATTTCTGATTGGTGCGCCACTCAATCCTTTCAACCCAAATATTTTAAAGCACGTTTCTTTAATTGCGTTTCTCGCCTGGATAGGCTTAGGCGCTGACGGGTTGTCCTCTTCTTGTTACGGTCCAGAAGAAGCGTATATCGCTCTTGGACAAAATACCCATCTTGCGATTTACATTGCGATGGCCATGGCTGTCACAGTATTTATTATTTCATTGGGATATAACCAAGTCATAGAATTATTTCCTAGTGGTGGCGGGGGTTACAAAGTTGCGTCGCAATTACTGGGATCTTATGTCGGATTAGTATCGGGTGCTGCGTTAATTGTCGATTATGTTTTAACAATTACCGTTTCAACCGCAAGTGGCATGGATGCACTTTTCAGTTTGCTGCCGTCGTGGGGACAAGAATATAAATTGTTGGCGGAAGTCGGTGCAATTATTTTTTTGCTGACACTCAACTGTCGTGGCATGAAAGAATCGATTAAATTTCTGCTGCCTATTTTTGTGGGATTTTTTGTGATTCATGTTGGATTAATTATTTATGGCATTGCGGCACATAGTCGCGGGTTGTTGCCTTTAATACCTGATACGATTCATGAAACACGCAGTCTTGCCATGGCTATTGGTTGGTTGCCCTTACTTGCTTTAATGTTACATGCTTACTCTCTGGGTAGCGGAACGTATACCGGTCTTGAGGCTGTTTCTAACAATGTCAATCGCTTAACTGAACCGCGTGTATCTACCGGCAAGTGGACAATGTTTTACATGGCGATTTCATTAAGCTTCACAGCGTCAGGTTTTATTTTATTATATTTGTTATGGGATGCTAAACCTGTTGTAGACCAAACTTTAAATGCGGTGGTGTTTCACTCTATTTTAGGCAATTCTTCTCTTGGGAAAATTTTGTTGGTCATCACGCTCGCCTTAGAAGCGGGATTATTATTTGTCGCGGCCAATTCAGGATTTTTAGCGGGGCCTAGTGCATTAGCTAATATGGCCGTGGATGGTTGGATTCCTTCACGTTTTCGCCATCTTTCCACACGTTTAGTGATTCAAAATGGTGTGATTTTCTTTGGGATTTTTGCGTTGCTCATTTTGTATTGGAGCCATGGTAAAGTTTCGTTGTTGGTGATTTTATATAGTATTAATGTATTCATTACTTTTTCATTATCTTTATTAGGGCTTTGTGTATATTGGGCGAAACATCGTGGAAAAGCTTCTCCGAATTGGTTTTTCAGATTGTTATTTTCTTTTTTCGCCTTCGTCGTCACCAGTAGTATTTTATGTGTGACTTTATTTTCGAAATTTCGTTCTGGTGGATGGGTCACTGTTTTAATTACTTGCGCTGTGATCACGCTTTGTTTGTTGATCAAAAGACATTATCGTAGATTGAATAAAAAATTAGTCTTGTTAGATGCACAATTAAAACAACCTCTCGCAGACCATAATATTCCTGCTATTACTATGGATCCCCATCAACCGACAGCTATCATTCTCATTGGTAAAAGCTCTGGTATTGGAATGTATACTTTGTTATGCGTGATGCGCATGTTCCCACGACATTTCAAAAACTTTATTTTTCTGAGTATTGGTATTGTTGATGTCGGCAGTTTCACTGGGCAGACGGCTTTAGAACAAATGCGGCATGAAGTGAATGACACGCTGCAATATTTTGTGGATTATTGTCATCAATATGGTATTGCTGCGCAAGCTTTAGCGAACTATGGCACAGATACCGTGGAAGAACTCAGCAAATTAGCAGAAGAAATCGGGAAGAAATTTCCTAATTGCATTTTCTTCGCCAGCAAATTAATTTTTGAAAATGAAAATTGGGTCACGCGGTTTTTGCATAATGAAACGGCGATTGCGTTGCAGCGTCAGTTGCATTTGCAGGGGAAAGAGTTGGTTATTTTGCCTATGCGGATTTAGTTTTAGGTAGTTAACTTAGCTATTACGACAATTAAACTTATAAAATACGAGCACTATATGTCAAGTCGACAAGATTTTGGTACTAAAAATCCATCTGCTACTTCCACTCCAAATAGAAGTGTTCTGAACAGTGTAAATTATCAACCCAGACAAGAAGTCTATAGCGTACTAGTGAGTCACAATGCAAAATCGCTCGAAATTGAACCCTGTTTGGAAGAGGTAGAGTACACTCCAGATATTTCTAAAGAAGTGTATTTGGGTAATGTATTACTACAAGCAGCACAATCTACTGGTGAAACAGTTATATCGTCAGAACATAAAGCTGCCTTATTAGAAATCGCACGTACCATGAGAGGAGGAACGCCTGACCGCAATAATCTTGCTGATATAAATCTTTCATTGCAAATGATAGTTATGAATAGTAAGAAGATATTAGCTCAATATAAATTAATTCAGAGCGCCGGAAAACCCAAGAATCTATTTAGTCAAAGGGATGATGATATTGAAGATGAGAAACTCCACGCTAAACTTCAAAAAGCATTTAATCAAGCGTGTGTTATTGGTGTACATAATAAGAAAGGCCACGAAGTCATCATCCCATCTGCTGGGTATCTTAATCTTGCATATAAATTAATAAAACGATATGAAAAAGAAAATGTAAATAATTTCCTCATGGAACTAATCATTCCTCGAGGAAAGAGAGATAGAGATCCAGTATTGACCGCGGCCTATCTAATGGTTTGTGCAATCTATGATAAAACGATAATAAATAGAACTGATTTTACTCCGAAATTTGTGATAAGAGATTCCAATGATAAATTATCAGTCGATCAGAAGGTTCTTAGTAAAGCAAAAAATATTCTTCATGATTACAGATATCAGCTGTTCATTGATCATCTTTTCTCTACTTCAGAAGCAGCACAAGGTGAGGAAAAAATAGTTAATGATAGCGATAACCCATTGGCAATCCTTCAGCTTGCTAATTCTCCAGAGATTACAATTGAAGAGAAAGTTATACCTAATTTTACAAAAAAAAATGAGGCTCGTCCTGAAACGAAACCCACCTTGTTAGATAACCTATTTGGCTCGACTTTAAGAGGATTTGATCTACCCAAAAAAAAGATAACTATAATCAAAGAACAACTTCAACTAAAAAATACAACTGGTATCAAAGAACAACTTCAATTGGGTGCTCATTATTTTTATGAACGCAATTTTAAAGAAGCTTTAGAATGGTTTACAAAAGCAGATCTGCAAGGTGATCTTCAAGCTAAATTATTCCATGCTCTCATGCATAACAAACTAGGCGAAACTGAATGTCGTTGTGACTTTATCAATACAACAAAACATAAAAGAGAGAAATCATGGATTACCTGGTTCAACGATCTGACAAAACAAAACAATTTACTAGCTACATATCTTAGTGCTACATTCCACCATAGTGAATTTATTTACAAAAATAATTTTGATGACCTCGCAAAAGCAATTTATTTATTTACAGCCGTATTAAATAACAAAACAGACAAGACCGAATATATCTACCTTAATTCAAGAGAAACCATGTATGCCTCAGCTTGTTCTTACTTAGGTGAAATTTATTTATATGGCTATGGATATGTCGAGAGAGATATAACGGTAGCAATCGCGTTCTTTGCAAAAGCACACTCATATGATTACAGCAATAGAGCTCAAGAAAATACATTTGACGCAATATCACTATTGCTAAAAATATGTGTAAGTGAAAATATTTCCGAATGCAACGAATACTTGAGTAAAATTACACAATGGCTGAAAACAAAAGATTACTATAGCCTGGGTTGTTTTTATCTAAATGCATGGGAAAAGTTTTTACAAAAAAAAGTGTCAGGATCATCCTATGAATATGTAAACTCTAGCTTCCGATCTGCATTTAGTTCTACAGATGAAATAAATAAAGTATTGAATGGTATTTCTTATACAATGAATGCTACCCCTGTTCGAGCAAGCGCAGCACACAGAGTTTCTAATGCATTATTCTGTCTCCAAAAAGCAGCTGCCCAACCCAACACAAATCCTGATGTATATTATCAATTATACCGAGCATTTCAACTAATTAACCGTAATGCTAATAAACCATCCAATTTAGATATATCAGCAGCCTTTTTAAAGAAAGCTGTAGCGTTAAACCATCCTCGAGCTCTATATGAATCAGCAAAATTCCAAAAAAATCCTCAGATTGCTCTGTCTGAATATCAGAAAGTCTTAAAACTAGGCTTTACTGACGCACAGAAAGATATTGATGATATTTACCTAAAGAACCCGAAATTAAAAATTCCTGAAACTATTACAAAAGCAAACCAAGGTGACCCCATAGCACAATACGAACTGGGTCTTAATTCATTAGAGGAAAAAGATGAAGATGCTGCATTAAAATGGTTTGTTAAAGCAGCTGATCTTGGGCATACACCCTCCATATGTGAGCGCGATAAAATATTGAGTCACTCTCCTCAATTAAAACTTTCATACCTGCAAAAACAGGTGCTTAACATGGCTCCAAACGCAGCCTATGAATTGGGTCATTACTTATTAGAAAGTCAAGATAAACAACAAGCCTTCATCTGGTTAAGCGAAGCACTCACTCAAGGTGGAAGTGCGGTAACCCAAGGATTAGTTGAGCATGACCTAGGCGTTTACTATGACTTTTCGGGGGAAACATCTGCAGATATCAAACATGCTATTGAGTGTTATCACAACTCATCAACAAAAGGTTATGAGCCTGCAAAAAAAGCATTAGAACGTAAAAACTTAAAAATCAGCTATCTACACTATAAAGCGGAAAAAGGTGACGCAGATTCAAAAGCTGTATTAGGCCATTACTATCTCGAACAGAAGGATGAACAAGCCTTGTCTTGGTTGAATCAAGCTATGAGCTCTGGCGGAAATCTTGTTGATAATGGATCAGTTGAACATGACTTAGGTATTTGTTATGAACTCGGGATTGGTTCTCATAAAAATATAGTAAGTGCTATCGAGTTTTATGATAAGTCACAGGCAAAAGGATGCACAGCTGCAAAAGATAAACTCAATCATCCTGATTTAAAAATTAGATACTGGCAGTTAAAAGTGGAAAGAAATGACCCTGAGGCACAAGCATTATTAGGTCACTATTACCTGGAAAATAATGATCCTAAAGCTGGACCATTATTGCAAAAAGCGCTAGCACAGATTTCATTTCTTAATAAAAACCACTCTGTCGAATATGACTTAGCTGTGTGTTATACAAAAGGAGGACTAGGGCTCCCACAAGACTATCTATTAGCTGCTAAATATTATGAACAAGCTGCTGTAAAAGGCCATGCACTAGCTAGACAAATGCTATCAGATGCTAAATTTAAACTAAATGTATTGACAGCAAAAGCTGAAGCAAATGATCTCAAATCTCAAACTGAATTAGCACATCTCTGTTTAACTAATAGAGATCCAAGAGCAAGCTATTGGTTTCAAAAAATAGTTGATCAAACATCCGATCCAGAGTCAGCCTATCAGTTAGCTATTTGTTATGAGCGCGGATTAGGCGTACAACAAAGTTTTATTCAAGTCGCAACCTTGTATCAATTAGCTGCATCAAAGAATTATAAAGATGCCGGTACAAAAGCAACAGCAGTCTTCAAAGAACACTTATTCCCTCTGCTTGAAATGGATAATACGATTAAAAAATTGGATTTACAATTTACTACCATTGACGATTCTGACCTATTAGAACTACAAAAGCATCTTAATCATAATACCTCTATAGAAGAATTAGACTTAAGAAAGACACAAGTCACACCAGTCTGCGTTGAAAACTTTACCCGTACTTTGAAGCGCCCCACTGCTTTAATTATCTGGCACCACAATAATACCAAGTCTGTCGCTTTCCCTGATAACGCTCCGCTATCACCTGGCAGAACAAGTGAAACCCAACAAAACCAAACTCATTCAGATGATATTATTATTAAGTATAGTGAAATTAAATTGGGCGCAATTATTGGTAAAGGCGGCTTTGCCAATGTTTATGAAGCTAATTATTATGGAAAATGCGCGGTCAAAATTCCGAAGTATGCTTTTACACAAGAAGAACGAGAAAGTTTTATTCATGAAACAAATATTCTGAAAAAACTTAAATCACCGAACTTAGTGAATTTTTTAGGTTATTGCTTAGAACCAGAATGTTGTATTGTCATGGATTTAGCAGAACGCGGTAGTCTATCCCAAGTATTAAATAGCAAAAATAAGTATGAAATAAAAATTCGCGTCGCTCAAATTGCGCTTGATATTGCCCATGGCCTCGAATTTTTGCACACCAAAAACATTGTGCATGGCGATCTCAGGAGCTCAAATATTTTATTGACTGAAAATTATCGTGCAAAAATATCCGATTTTGGCTTGTCTATATTTAATAAAAGTGGAAAAAGTTCTTCTGCACACGATATGAAAAAACTGACTAAACGCTGGATGGCACCAGAGTTACTCGAAGAAGAAAAAGCAAATTTTA
>CAJCIZ010000127.1 GCA_903970525.1 Myxococcales bacterium
CGCTTTACAACTCTTGGGTTTGCAGGCTCAAGACATCACGCTTGAGTCTTTTAGTCATTTATTACATTCGCCGTTTTTAGGCGAAGCAGAACAAGAGATCACGGAGCGAGCGCAATTTGATACCGTGTTACGAAAAGCAAATATCACAACGATTAAGCTCCAAAAACTTCTCACGAAAAGTTCAGCGTTTTCTATTGAAAAATATTGCCCTGCATTGGCAAAAAGATTTGAAACATATCTCAACATCAAAACACCGAAATTAGCTTTACCTAGCGCATGGACTGAAGTTTTTATGGCTCAACTGACTGCCTTAGGCTGGCCAGGTGAACGCAGTTTAAATAGCCAAGAATATCAAGTGGTAGACTCATGGCTAAAATTATTGAGCGAATTTGCGGGTTTAGATGCTGTGTTAGAACCGAAAAACAAACAGCAAGCTTTGCAATATTTAACGTATCTCGCGATACAAAAACCTTTCCAACCCGAAAGCCCCGATGCACCTATACAAATTCTGGGTTTACTGGAAGCAACAGAATTACCGTTTGATCATCTGTGGGTGATGGGTCTGGATGATAGAGAATGGCCGCCTGCGCCTAAGCCCAATCCTTTTATTCCACAGCGTTTGCAAAAAACCTTACAAATGCCGCACGCGACAGCCGAGCGTGAATTAATTTATTGTCAACGCTTAACTACACAGTTAAAAGAGAGCGCTAAGAATATTATTTTTAGTCATTCGCAAAAAGAGGAAGACACTGAATTACGCGGCAGTCCTATCATTCAATCTTTGCCTGAAATTAAGTTAGATGACATCCGTTGCAGTCCTTTTATTTCACCTGCAGAACAAGTGTTTGCCAGTCAGTCATTAGAATCTTTGCAAGATGAACTCGCACCGCCTGTTTCTGCCACTGAGAAAATCCGCGGTGGTTCTAGTGTTTTTCAATTACAAGCGAATTGTCCTTTTAAAGCATTTGCCGTATTACGTTTGCATGCGAAAGAAATGGATGAACCCGTCTCTGGCTTAAAGCCACAAGAGCGTGGCAAATTAGTGCATAAAGCTTTAGAAATTATTTGGAAACAATTGATAGACTCAGAAACTTTGAAGCAAACAGACTCCCCTGCTCTGCTCAAACTCATCGAAAAAGCCATTAGTGACGCGATTTCTACCCTACACAGCGAGAGCCTAAATCAAACTCGTTACCGTGAACTCGAAATGAGCCGATTACAAAAATTACTTTTTCTCTGGCTAGAACAAGAAAAAACACGGCGTGATTTTAAAGTGATTGCGCAAGAAGAAGAGCATACAGTGTCTCTCGCCAACTTAGCGCTCACCCTACGCGTTGATAGAATCGATCAATTAGACAATGGCAAGACACTGATTATCGATTATAAAACTGGGAAAAATAATGCTATCAAATATTGGTTTGGTGACAGACCCGAAGAGCCACAATTGCCACTTTATTGTGTAACAGGACCAGAGACGACTTGCGGCATTCTATTCGCGCAAATCAATGCGGAAGACTTAGGATTTGTTGGGATCAGCGATCTTGATTTAGGCATCCCCTCAGTCAAATTACTGACAAAATGCAAAGAAACACAGGCGACACATTGGCAAGAGCAAGTCCATGAATGGCGCACAACCTTAGAAAACTTGGGCCAAGCATTTGTTGCGGGCGATGCCACTGTCGATCCTAAAGACCCAATAGACACTTGTAATCGCTGTCATTTGCACGCTCTGTGTCGAATTCATGAGAGGTCTGACGCATGACAGATATTACTATTAAAGATGCTGAACAACGCCAACGCGCATTAGAGCCTACACACTCGTTTATTGTGCAAGCACCCGCGGGTTCTGGTAAAACAGAATTATTGACGCAGCGTTTTTTACTTTTGTTACAGTCTGTTAACGTGCCCGAAGAAATTCTAGCCATTACTTTTACGAAAAAATCTTGCGCGGAAATGTTAGCGCGCATCATTAAAGCTTTGCAAAAAGCTGCAACACAACCAGAGCCAACCTCTCCACATGAAAAGAAAACATGGCACCTGGCAAAGCGCGCGTTACAGCAAGATCAAACACTAGGCTGGCACTTATTAGAGAATCCCAAT
This sequence comes from Myxococcales bacterium, assembly GCA_903970525.1. GTDB lineage: Bacteria > Pseudomonadota > Gammaproteobacteria > DSM-16500 > DSM-16500 > UBA5158. The sequence goes on from CAJCIZ010000127.1 coordinate 2,101, forward strand.
CGCTTACGCATTCAAACAATGGATTCATTCAATGCAAGTTTGATAAAGCACTTGCCGATTTTATCGCATTTTGGTGCACCACCTGAGATTGCAGATGATCCTTACCCTCTTTATCGTGAAGCCGTACAAGAATTTTTAACTCATCTGGAAGAAAATGTTGCGTGGTCTGATGCTATCGCAACACTACTGATGCATCTTGATAATGACTTAGGAAAAGTTGAAGGCTTATTGATTAATATGCTGGCCAAGCGAGATCAATGGCTCCCTTACATCATGTTGGAATCTGATCAACCAACATTAAGACAAGAATTGGAATTTCACTTAGCGTCTGTCGTCACTGATATTTTATCAGTGATTGATGCACATTTTCCTAAACAACATGAAGAAGAATTACTGACTTTAATACGTTATGCGGCACAGCAAATCCGCATTCTGGGTACAGATAAAATTGGGATCGCAAGCTATGTTGATATAACAACGCTACCTTCTGATCAAGAGACTTGGTCAATGATCAGTAAATTATTACTCACGCTAGATCTCAGTTGGCGTAAAAGTTTTGATAAAAATATAGGATTCCCCTCTGCCAGTTCTGCTGAAAATTCTGTAGATAAAGCGCTATTTAAAGAAATGAAGCAACGCATGGAAACCTTGGTACAACAACTCAGTACACATGAAAAATTTCATTCTGCGCTCATGGTTTTGAGTTATTCACCTACGTCTCATTATCAAGAAAATCAGTGGCAAGTGTTGCATGCGCTCTATCAAGTCTTACGCGTAGTCGTTGCGCAATTAAAAGTGACTTTCCGTCAATACGGTAAAATTGATTATATAGAAAATGCACAAGCTGCTTTGCACGCATTAGGTCCTTTAGATTCACCGACAGATTTAGCTTTAGCATTGGATTATCAAATTAAACATATTTTGATTGATGAATTTCAAGATACATCGAATAGCCAATATCGATTAATCGAAAAATTAACAGCAGGCTGGGAATCCTATGATGGGCGCACCTTATTTGTTGTGGGTGATCCTATGCAATCGATTTATCGATTTCGTGAAGCAGAAGTAGGCTTATTTATACGCGCACGCAAACATGGCATAGGGCATTTGCCGCTAGAACCTCTGACGCTGTCTGTGAATTTTCGATCAACCCCTGTCATCGTGAATTGGGTCAATGAACATTTCAACACTGTTTTACCACCGTTTGAAGATATTGCAACAGGCGCTGTGTCTTACAGTCCCAGCATTGCGAATCAAACATCAGAATCATCAGACTCACATGTTAAGCTGCATAGCCAAACAGATTCACAAGCCGATGCCATTATTCAGTTAATTCAACAATGCAAAAAAGATCGCCCAGAAGAAAAAATTGCTATTTTGGTTCGTGCGCGCACCCATTTAGAAGCGATAGTACCCGCATTGAAAAAAGCAAATTTATCTTATCGCGCGATTAAAATCGACCCACTTGATTCACGACCCGTGATTCAAGATTTAATGGCGCTGACCCATGCCTTATTAAATTTAGCGGATCGAGTCGCTTGGCTTGCGCTCTTACGCGCGCCTTGGTGTGGTTTGTCGTTAGCAGATTTATTTGTCATATCAAATTCAGATGCACAGGCAGCTATTTGGGATAGATTGAATCAATTAGACGTCGTCGAAAATTGCAGTAAATCAGGAAAAATAAGAATTGCCCATATCCTCCCTATTCTGACAGCCAAAATTGCCGAGCGTCAACGCCACACTTTGCGCCTTTGGGTTGAAAGTACGTGGATATTACTAGGCGGACCCGCTTGTCTTAATCAAGCCTCTGACTTAGATGATGTGATGTCTTATTTTGGTTTGTTAGAAAAAATGGACCAAGGCGGATATCTTAAAAGCCCTGAAGATTTAGTGCGTGAAGTCAGTAAACTTTTCGCCGCACCGAACACCCAAGCGGATGACTCTTTGCAAATCATGACGATACATAATGCGAAAGGATTAGAATTTGATACGGTGATTTTACCGCATTTAGAAAAACAAGCACCACATGAACAAAAACAACTATTACTTTGGATGGAAAAGCCTAGAGATAATGCCAACAGCGCTTTGATTTTAGCACCAGTGCGGGCGACGGGAGATGAAAATGATTCCATTTATGATTACATTAAAAAACAACATGCTATTAAATTTGATCATGAATTAGGTCGTTTGCTTTATGTAGCAGCGACACGCGCGAAAAAACAACTACATTTGTTTTTCACGCCGTTGACATCGCAAGAGAAAAGCAATCCGAATGCGACAGCGAAAAGTTTAGTCGAAAAATTATGGCCTGCGATTAAAAATATTGTGGCGCCATTAAGCGTGACTGATATCGTATTAGAAGACGAAGCAGCTGAGTTTCACACGGTCATTAAACGACTCACATCTGGCTGGACAAATCCAATCCGTGAAATTGCACCAGAGAAGATAAAAGTCCATCAGACTGCACCAGGGTTTAGCCTATCTCAAGATGATGCCAAGCAGTTAGGTACCCTCACCCATCGTATTTTAGAAAACATTGCGCGCAATGGGATAGCGTGGTGGCAGAAAAAAAATAAAGATCAGGCTCACGTCTATATTAAAAATCAAATTTTACAGCTTGGTATATTACCTGCAAAAAAAACGGCCGTTATTGAGCGCGTATATGAGGGTATTTGTTTAACTTTGAAAGATGCCAAAGGACTATGGATTTTACAACCGCATCGTGATGCGCAGACTGAGTTTGCATTAACTGTTATGAATAAAAATGAAGTGACACAACATATTATTGATAGAACATTTGTTGATGATACGGGTACGCGGTGGATTATTGACTATAAGTCGATTGCGATGACTGGGAAAGATTTACAGAAGTTTTTGGATAGTGAGCAAGCGCAGTATGCGGAGAAAATGGCTGAGTATGCACAAGCAATGCGATTGATGCATGGTGATGAAGTAATTAAGCTCGGGCTTTATTTTCCGTTGATTTCGGCTTGGCGGGAGTGGATTGGGTGAGGGCAAACCACTGATCTATTCAAACCAGTCCCAGCCAACTCTGCCGCCCTAATTGAACAACATGACCCTGCTCCTGACAGCTCTCCTGACTATGACCAGCTCTAGCCACCACACTCTGCATTATCACCCTCGCAACACCACCATCCTCAGTCACAAGCAACACTGACAACCTAAAATACTCTGCTTTAGCATCCACATTCCGTATCACTGCACACGCATCCACACCCAATCGCTCAACCACAGAATAATAGTGATATTGCTCAAACTCCCCCGAGCAAGACACACGCTGCCACCAAGATAACGGCTGATGAATCAGAAACGCGACAGAAACCAATGGAATTTCACACTGACCCTCAGACTCAACCAGCCCATCTTCCAAACGCCGCAAAACCGCATCAGCGGCACTAGAAATAATATGCTTCTCCCAATAATTCCGCGCCAACTTCATTTCCACTGTATTACTCTGTACCGCATACAACTCTAAAATAAAAAATATCTCTAAAAATATTAATACAATAATCAACACCATCCCTTGCTGAGAATTTTTCATTTTCTATTCACGTAACGCAACATAGGCATACCATGTTTTTTGAAAAGGGAATGCTGTGCCTGACAACAAACTCAGACTGACTCTAACTGCCATGACTTTAGCCCAATCTGATACTTGATCAGCGGTCACAGTAAAAATCTCACCGTTTTCCTCGATATCATACATAAGCGCCAATGCTTCAACGCCTTCTATCACCTCACTATTTTTTTGAAAATTTTTAGTCACAAACAAAGATTTTTTATGTGGCTTAACATAATAATGATGGATTTCAAAATGACTCACCATAGCAGATTCTGTATAACGATTATGTAAAGGCGCTTGCGTCGTAATAATTTGTTTGCCTTGGTTTTCTGACACATGATCAATGGAAAAAATTTCCGCACGCTTACAATCTGAAATAATTGCCATTTCATTCGCTGAAAAATGCGGCTTGGCTGTAATCGTCAAGGTAGAATCACGACTAACTGTTAACAAGTTGGCACTCTGCTGACCCGCATGCCTTATAACAATTTCATTTTCTGTACCTGTGATTTTATTCTGCGGCGTAATTGTAAAATTTTGATAAGTCGTTAAGGGAAAATCCATCGTTAATTTTGCGCAGCCAATATATCCCGCGGATTGAATATCAGCACGCATCACTTGAAAAGCTGTGCGAGCATTTTCTTGAATCCTATTCAGGCCAGCTTGTATTTGATGGTTTTTTTGTGTGGCCATATAAAGGGTAGTCAACATAGCTAAAATTACTAAGCTGATGGAAAGTGCAAACATCAGCTCTATGATCATCATACCTATAAATAAACTTTTTCTGTTAGACATCCGGAAGGTCCTAATTGTATGGTTTGACACTGTGCTGGTTTTTCATCACCCCAAAAAATTGTAATTTGATAGGCTGGATAGGCGCCCGTGATAATTCCCCTACCCTGTGGTAACACCTCTTGATTTTCTTGATTCCATTCCGCCACTGAATGACGGAAGTCTTCCGCGAATGCAAATACACGTAATCGCTCAGCCATGTCTTGCGCTTGATTGCTCGCTACATTAAAAAAATACGTCGCGCGATTGTCACGCACTGCCATCAATTCCATGGCATCCATGCCAAATAACATGAGCGATAAAAGCATTAAGCTAATCAATACTTCGATTAGACTGAAGCCGGTTTGTGTTTTAAATTCCATGATAGCGATCTGCGTTGTGGTTAAGGGGTTTTTAGCAGGGATTAGAATAAAAAAAGGATGATTTTGGGATGAAAAAACACGGGCAGTATATTTAATTCAATATGAATATTCAAGAGGTAGAGGTAGCCTAATGCAATGATTCATTGTTATAATTCATAAAAAGGATATACCCCATGACCACAACAGACTCCAAAACTTGCTCATTAGAGAATAAGCATTGTGTTCCATGCGAGGGCGGCGTAGCGCCTCTGACGGCGTCAGAAACACAGCAATCCCTAACACAGCTAGACTCAGCGTGGCAGGTCAGTACTGACAACCAACAAATCTTCCGTGATTTTCGCTTCAAAAATTATTATCAAACAATCGCTTTCGTCAATGCGATTGCTTGGATGTCGCATCGTGAAAGCCACCATCCTGATCTTGAAGTCGGATATAATCATTGCTTAGTACGATACACAACACATGCGATTCATGGACTCTCAGAAAATGATTTCATCTGTGCCGCAAAAGTAGACGCCCTCTTCCAGCCATTCAAGGAGAAATTTCTATGATTGAAGGCCATCGCGAAAACGAAAGACGCTCATTGATCATGTCAGAAATTATGACACCCGATAAAGTCAATTTTCATGGTAATGTACATGGCGGATATATTCTTGCATTACTCGATCGCGTTGCTTATGCTTGCGCATCACGTTATTCCGCAAAAACTATCGTCACTTTATCAGTCGATCAAGTTGTCTTTAAACAACCTATTTATGTCGGTGAACTGGTGATTTGTTATTCTAGTGTTAATTATGTCGGAACAACCTCTTTAGAAATTGGCATTCGTGTTGTCTCAGAAAATTTATTAACGCGCGTTTCCAGACATACTAATACTTGTTATTTTACGATGGTCGCACTGGGCGATGATGGTAAACCCACGAAAGTTGAGCCGTTGACGCTTGAAACCGATACGCAAAAAAGACGCTTTGAAGAAGCTTTATTGCGTAAGGAAAATCGCTTGCAGATGAGCGCAGGGAAGAAGTGATTTTTCTCACTTCTTCTTCACAAACTCCTGCATAAACTCCACCAAACAATCTACTCCTTCCTCGGGCATAGCATTATAAACACTCGCACGCACCCCACCCGCTAAGCGATGGCCTTTTAAATTCACTAAATTCCTTTTCGCAGCTGCCTCTAAAAATTCCGCTGTCAATTCTGGTGTAGGCAAATCAAAACTAATATTCATACGTGAACGACTATTAACATCAACTTGATTAATGTAAAAATCACTGTGTGCATCAATCACAGCATACAATTTTTTTGCTTTGCGATTGTTTAACTCAGTAAAATATTTCAATCCACCTTTGCGCTTCATCCAGGCTAAGACTAATCCAGCAATATACCAGCTATAAGTCGGCGGTGTGTTATAAAACGATTTGTTTTCGACTTCTACTTTATAGGAATATAACAAAGGCGTGCTAGGCAATGCGTCTTTGACTAAATCATCACGAATAATCACAAGTGTAATGCCAGCTTGGCCTATATTTTTTTGTGCGCCTGCATAAATAACTCCATAGTCATTGACATTGACAGGTCTAGATAAAATCATAGAAGACATATCTGCGACTAGCGGTATATTTCCCGTTTGTGGCACCCAATGAAATTCTATCCCTTCAATGGTTTCGTTTGGTGTGTAATGCACATAAGCGGCTTGTGGATCCAGTTTCCAGTCTTTTTGCGCTGGGATAGCAAGCAAGGGATTCTTGGTCACTTCAGCAGCCACATTAACCGTACCGTAACGTTTTGCTTCAGCAATCGCTTTTTTTGACCAAATACCAGTATCGATATAATCTGCTTTCTTATTTTCACCGAACAAATTGATGGGCACCATCGCAAATTGCGCGGTTGCACCACCTGCCAAAAACAACACATGATAGTTTTTTGGAATCGCCATTAGCTCGCGCAAATCTGCTTCGGCTTCTTCTGCGACTTTCTGAAAATGCGATCCGCGATGACCCATTTCCATAATAGACATGCCTGTCCCATGCCAATCTAGCATTTCTGCTTGGGCTTGCTTTAAGACATCCTCGGGTAACATGCCTGGGCCAGCATTGAAATTGAAAACGCGTTGCATAAGGCTTCCTTATTTTAGGTGTTGGAGTATTGTAATTTAAAAAACACTGGCGAGAAACCGAAAGGTAAGGGTAAAATTCGCTCATAATTTAATAACAATAGGTAAGCCCCCGTGACCGCAAACGATACGATACGATTTTTAGTCGCCATGATAGTCATGATGAACCCTTTAGGGTCTATTTCAATTTTTTTAGAATTAACACGCCGAAGCTCTCGAACCTCACAAAATAAGATAGCACGCACCGCAGGATTTGCAGTGTTATGCATAATGCTTATTACAGTTTGGACAGGCAAAGATTTGCTGTTTTTACTGGGTATTACCATTTCATCCTTCCGCTGTGCGGGTGGGATTATCTTGCTATTGATGGGCTTATCCATGCTGCAATCGCATGAAAGTCCTGTTAACCACACCTCAGAAGAAGATAAAGATGCAAAAGAGCGTGAATCCATCGCGGTAGTCCCACTGGCACTTCCTGTGATTATAGGGCCTGGCGCGATTAGCACACTGATTATCGCCAGCAACGACTATCCACAGTTGCTCAATAAACTTTGGATGTCTGGCATTTGTATAGGCTTAGCGATTGCAATGGGACTTATGTTGTTTTTTGCGAACCAGATCGCGAAGATCGTGGGCATCTCAGTGATGAAAGTCGTGACCCGAATCATGGGTATGATTATTATGGCCTTGGCGGTAGGGATGCTGGCTGATGGGATGATTGGGTTGTTGCCTGCGTTGCGGTAACGGCAAATCTGTCATGCCAGCTAAAAGCACGCTGGCATGACAGAACGGATTAAACCTGCGGCTCCGTCATCTTCTCAGGTCGTATCCATTCTTTAAATTCTGCTTCCGTCAAATATCCCAATGCCAAACTCGCTTCTAGCAATGATGTATCATCATGAAACGCCTTATGCGCAATTTCCGCTGCTTTGTCATAGCCAATCTTAGGCGCCAACGCTGTCACCAACATCAACGAATTTTGCACAAAGAAATCTATGCGACGTTCATCCGCTTGTAATTCCTCAACACAAAACTGTCTGAACATTTTGGCGGAATCCGTTAACAAGGTCGCAGAATTTAAAAAATTATAAATAATAACCGGCTTAAAAACATTTAATTCAAAATTGCCTTGCGAGTCTGCGAAGCTAATCGTCGCATCATTTCCCATGACTTGCACACAAACCATAGTCAAGGCTTCGCATTGTGTAGGATTCACTTTGCCAGGCATAATAGAAGAGCCAGGTTCATTCTCTGGTAAAATCAACTCTCCCAACCCACACCGTGGGCCCGAACCTAACCAACGCACATCATTGGCAATTTTCATTAAAGCACACGCTAACGTTTTTAACGCGCCACTGGCAAAAACAAAAACGTCGTGTGCCGCAAGTGCTGCAAATTTATTGGGTGCAGAAACAAAAGGTAAATGCGTGATAGCAGCAATTTTTTTTGCTGCTAATTCCGCAAATTTTGGATGAGAATTCAAACCTGTTCCAACTGCTGTTCCCCCTAACGCTAATTCATATAATCCCGGCAAAGTCATTTCGATATATTTTATTGCTGCATCTAATTGCGCAACATAACCTGAAAATTCTTGGCCTAAAGTCAAAGGCACTGCGTCTTGCAAATGTGTTCTGCCGACTTTGACGATTTTTACAAATTGTTTTTGTCGCGCAGCTAAAGAATCGCGCAACGCTTTGATCGAAGGAATTAACCGATTCACAATAGAGTCAGCTGCTGCAATATGCATAGCGGTTGGAAAAGTATCATTTGATGATTGTGAGCGATTCACATGATCATTAGGATGAATCGGATTTTTGCTGCCCCGTGCGCCACCAGACATTTCAATCGCACGATTAGAAATGACTTCGTTGATATTCATATTCGTTTGCGTACCACTACCCGTTTGCCAAATCCGTAAAGGGAATTGATCGTTTAATTTTCCCGCGATAATTTCATCCGCGGCCGCATCAATCAATTTAACTTTGTCTTCTGGTAGCAATCCCAACTCATGATTGGCTGCCGCTGCTGCTTTTTTTAAGATTGCAAACGCGCGAATTAATTCTTTCGGCATCACATCATTGCCAATTTCAAAATGATGTAACGAACGCTGCGTTTGCGCACCCCAATAGACCTCCTCAGGTACTTCAATTTTTCCCATGCTATCAGATTCAATACGGGTTTTTTTCGATGGTGTGGTTGTCATGTGATGATCTCCTAGTTCTCAAGACTCTTACTTACTAATTCATAAACATCTTTGGATATTTTTTTATTGTGCGAAATGCGTTCCAAATGTTGGCGCATTAATTTTTGCCGCGCGACATCATATCGTTTCCAATCTATCAGCGGTTTTATCATACGCGCTGCGACCTGAGGATTTAATGCATCTAATTGCTCAATCACATCAGATAAAAACGCATAGCCTTCCCCATTCGCCGCATGGAAATGATAAAGATTTTGATGACCAAATGCGCCGATTAACGCATAAACTTTATTGGGGTTTTTAATATCAAATGCTTCATGATGCAATAATTTTTTCACTTTATTAAGCGTTCCTGGCATTTTAGAAACTGCTTGCAAGGCAAACCATTTATCGACAACCAAGGGATTTTTATGCCAAGCATGATAAAAGTCCGTTAATGCGACTTCACGATGATTGCCATCAGTATTAGTAATACAGCGTAAAGCCGCCATCGCATCTGTCATATTATGTGACAATGCTCCCTGAAACTGCTTCACCCCCAAGTTCTCATGAATCTCACTATCGGGTAACTGCATCAGATAAGAAAGACAGAGATTTTTTAATTGTCTTTTCCCAACTTGTTTCACATCAAATTTTCCGATTGATGGTTCATCGTTATTTTGTTGATAGACTTCCAAGAATAGTGGCTTTGTTTGTTTGGCAATTTCTAGCAACATAAATTCACGCGCGGCATGTATCGCTTCGACATCAATCATAGCCATCTGTTCAGCTAAATATTTTTCAGAAGGCAACGCAAGCATCTCAGCCAACAACCATTTATCCGCTTGTTGAGTACGTAAAACGTGCTGAAACGCTGCAATATAATCCGCAGGCAATATCAGGGCTTGCTTTTGTTGATGCGCCTTCACTAATCCTAACAATAAATTTAAGGAATATTTTTGTCCAGCTTCCCAACGGTTAAATTCATCACTATCGTGCGTAAACAAAAATTGTAACGCTTGATCAGAATAGTCATAGTGCAATTTCACTGGAGCAGAAAAACCACGCAACAATGAGGGGATCGGTTTCGCTTTCAAATTGTGGAAAACAAAATCTTCTGTGGCTTTTTTCAGATGCAGCACTGAGTTCTCTAGCACGATTTCTTTACCAGACTCATCAAACAATCCTATTTTTATCGGGATATGTAAGGGTTTTTTATCTGCCTGACCTGGCGTTGGCGCACACGATTGTTTGATCGTTAACGTATAGGTCTGCGTCGTCGGATCATATTGATCTTTCACTTCTACAACTGGCGTTCCCGCTTGAGAATACCAAGTTCTAAACTGTGCCAAGCTAATCCCGGAGGCGTCTTCCATCGCTTTCACAAATTCTTCAATGGTGACTGCCTGACCATCATGACGCGTAAAATACAAATCCATGCCATCGCGAAATAATTTTTCACCCAGGATAGTTTGCATCATACGAATCACTTCAGCACCTTTGTTATAAACAGTGGAAGTATAGAAATTATTAATTTCAATATAGGATTCAGGACGCACCGGATGCGCAAGCGGGCCGGCATCTTCTGGGAACTGTTGATTGCGTAATGCAATCACATCATGAATGCGCGCAATAGTTCTTGAAGCTGTATCGGCTGTGAAAGATTGATCACGGAAAATCGTTAAGCCTTCTTTTAAACTGAGCTGAAACCAATCTCGACACGTGATGCGATTACCCGTCCAGTTATGGCAATATTCATGCGCAATCACGGATTCGACATGGATAAAATCATCATCTGTTGCGGTATCAGGCGTTGCTAAAATATATTTCGTGTTAAAAATATTTAAACCTTTGTTTTCCATGGCGCCCATATTAAAATCACTGACAGCCACAATCATAAAAATATCTAAATCGTATTCACGCCCAAATTTTTCTTCATCCCAACGCATGGATTTTTTAACGGCTTCCATAGCATGCGCACACTTGTCTTGGTTACCTTTTTCCACATAAATGCGCAAAGTAATGCGCCGGCCAGACTGCGTCACAAAAAAATCTTCGATAAAGTCCAAGTCACCCGCCACTAAAGCAAATAAATAACTGGGCTTTTTAAAAGGATCTTCCCAACGAACCCAATGTCGCCCGTTTGCTAATTTTCCTGACGCGACTAAATTACCATTAGAAAGTAAAACAGGATAACGCGCCTCGTCTGCGATAATCTTGGTTGCAAAACTGGTCATCACATCTGGACGATCTAAAAAATAAGTAATGTGTCGAAAGCCCTCCGCTTCACATTGCGTACAATAATTTCCGCTAGATTTATAAAGACCGCTTAATGCTGTGTTTTCTTGCGGTTTAATTTCGGTCACGATTTCTAAATCAAATTCTTGAGGGACTTCAGGAATAATCAAGGCATCATCCGTCACACGATAATGACGTGCATGCAATAGCTCACCATTTATTTTGACAGACAGCAGCTTCATCCCGCTGCCGTTTAACACTAACTCAGGCTGTTTATGTTGACTAGATGGATTGACGCGCAGATGAGATTGCGCTGTGACATGGGTCACTTCTTCATTCAAGTCGACCTCTAACTCGACTTTGTCGATCAAGTAGGCTGGAACCGTATAATCTTTTAAATATTTTGTTTGCGCTTGAATGGCTGTCATCAATTTTGCTCTCGCTCACCAAAGAAAAACCCTGCATGAGCAGGGTTTCATTTTACTATTCCTAGATGAAACAGGAATACTATTCAGACCACTAAATCAATAATTATTGATTTGGTGTTGTTGTCGTTGTTGTGCTTTGTGTTGTTCCAGATTGCGCTTGAGGAGCTGGCATTGTTGGAGTCGTTGTAGCTTGCGTGGTGCCTGTGGTTGTGTTGCCAGATGCATCTGTCGCTTGTGTCTGAGTTGTTGTTGTGCTTGGTTGCATAGAATCATCAGCCATTACGCTACCAGCAGCCAATACAGAAGCCAATACACCGATCGCAATCATCTTAATTTTCATAGTACATTCCCTTTGATAGTAAATAATAAAAAGAACCCAATAATTAAACTATATATCACTCATACAGTTAGGTATGATAAACAGATAATATAGCATATGGCAAGTAGCTTAATCGTAAGGTGTCATTTCAATGAAAAAACAAAACAGTGATCCCGCTGAAGTCGCTAAGTTCTCAGAGCAGGCCGCGCATTGGTGGGAACCGCAAGGGCAGTTCAAATCTTTGCATGAAATTAATCCTTTGCGCTTGGATTATATCAATAAAAATGCACATTTGAAGGGTAAAACCGTCATTGATATCGGTTGCGGTGGCGGCATATTGACCGAAAGCATGGCAAAGCTGGGAGCAAATGTGACTGGGATAGACATGAGCCAAGCTGCTTTAAACGTTGCCAAGTTACGCCAGCTAGAAACCGGCACGCATATTGAGTATATACTCACAACAGCTGAAGAGATTGCCGTCGACCGACCCGCCCAATATGACGTTGTGACCTGCCTGGAAATGCTTGAGCATGTACCCGACCCTGCTTCCGTGATCAGAGCTTGCGCCACTCTAGTGAACCCAGAAGGGCATGTCTTCTTTTCTACCCTCAACCGCAATATGAAGTCTTATTTGTTTGCTATTATTGGCGCAGAATACATTTTGAAATTATTACCGCAACACACGCACGACTTTGCGAAATTTATTCGCCCCTCTGAATTGAGTGACTGGGCAACGCAAGCTGGCTTGACTGTGGTCGACATGACGGGTCTCACTTATAAAGTACTGACTCATCAATACCAGTTAACAGACAATGTGGATGTTAATTATTTGATGCATCTGAGGGCTTATTGACCATGCTCATCGATAAAAATTCTATAAAAGGCATCTTATTTGATTTAGACGGCACATTGATTGATACTGCGGGTGACTTAGGACAAGCGCTCAATGGTGTATTACAAGCACGCAGTCGCCCTATCCTGCCTCTCTCTGACATTCGCGCTTCTGCTGGCAAAGGCTGCAAAGGATTACTCAAGCTTGGGCTTAATATGGCAGACACGCATCCTGAGTATCGCGCTCATTGTGATGAACTATTAGGGTATTATGAACAACATATTTTTGACACAACCAGACTGTTTCCTGGCATGGATAAAGTCTTAGCATACTTGGAAAAAAAACAAATTCCCTGGGGAATTGTCACCAATAAACCCGAACGATTTACTTCAAATCTTGTGACAGCTTTGCAATTAAAAGACAAAGCGACTTGCGTGATCAGTGGTGACACACTGGCAAAAAGCAAACCCCATCCTGAACCTGTCATTCATGCTTGCAAATTAATGGGAGTCAATCCAGCAGAGTGCATTTATGTGGGTGATGCAGAAGTTGATATCATTGCAAGCAACGCGGCAGGAACTTTGTCCTTGGTTGCTTTGTATGGATATATTGCAGTTGATGAAAATCCTAAAGACTGGCGAGCGGATGGATATATTCAACAACCGTTGGATATTCTTGATTGGATCTAACAAGGATCTGTCATGACAAGGCTATACTCTTTTATGCTTACAAATTGTGTGAGGATCCCTCAGAATCTAACCTGTTTAATGTATTAATACATCTTTCATTTCCACAATCTCCACCCCCACCGCTCGCATCTCAGCAATCGCTTTATCCATATCACCCGGCTTTAAATCAATCCCTCGACACGCATCAATAATGACATGTGTTTTCAATTTGAGTTTCGCCGCGTCTAAACAAGAATATTTGACGCAGTAATCCGTCGCCAATCCCATGATATAAATTTCTTCTACGCCGTGTTCTTGCAAATAATCAGCCAATCCTGTTGAACGCAAATGCTCATTATCAAAAAAAGCACTATAGCTATCTATCATCCTATCACTGCCTTTATACACAATTTTATCTACGCGCGAGGTTTCAAGTAGCGGATGAAATTCTGCTCCTTTTGTCTGTTGAATACAGTGCGCAGGCCATAACACTTGCTCCACATTATCAACCATAATCACATCCCCCACCGCATGACCGGGTTGATTGATGGCAAAACTCATATGATCACTGGGATGCCAGTCTTGCGTCGCAATGACGAGAGAGAAATGTGGCTGTAATTGATTGGCCAAAGGGACTATCGCATCGCCATCCGGCACGGCCAGACTACCGCCCAGACAAAAATCATTTTGCACATCCACCATAATTAAGGCTGTCTTGGCTTTTGATACCATCTCTTTTATCCCCGAAAAGTTGCTGTTACCCAACAAGAGGGACTATTATAGTGTCTTTCTAGATAAAACCTAAGGTTTGATAACCCATGCGCCCTTCTGATTCAAATACTGTCACGGATTTATCGCATTTGGGATTATTGCAAGTCACAGGCACAGGCGCTAAGCAATTGTTACAAGGGCAATTGACCTGTGACTTGGATGAGATTTCGGCGACACAAAGCCGGCTCGGTGCTCACTGTAACCCACAAGGCCGTATCCTGAGCTTATTCCGTCTCTTCCTTTATCTAGGAGATTACTATCTGCAAATGCCTGCAGAAGTCTTGCCGCATGCGATGGCTGCTTTGCAGAAATATGCGGTTTTCTTTAAAGTAAATTTGCTCGATGCCAGTCAAGCAGTGCAGCGCGTGCTTTTTTCTGGAAGCCAGTTGGCAGATATCACCCTCCCGCTAGAAGTGGATGAAGTTCTCATCACGCATCAAGTCCTTATTGTCAAACTCCCTAGCGATATGCCATTGTATGAAATAATGGGTGAAGCAACTGCCATCCAGGCTTTGGGTCTATCACCGACAACGAGAGATGCTGTGAATCAATGGAAATCTATCAATATCTCTGCAGGCATACCCACTGTTTATGCGTGCACAATAGGAAAATTTTTACCCCATGAAATCCAACTACATGAGGTACACGGCGTGAGTTTTACAAAAGGATGTTACACAGGACAAGAAATTATCGCGCGCATGCAATATCGTGGCCAACTCAAAAAACACTTATATCGCGCGACAATCAACACTGATAAATTACCGCTGCCGGGTGATGAGATTTATTTAGAGGGTCCTTGCGGATCGATTGTAGATAGCTGTTGGGAAAAAGAAAAAACCTGTCAGGTTTTAGTGATTGCAAATGATAATGACGTTGCCACAGAACAGCTATTTCTTGACCCTGCTAAAAGAGTGCCATTAGAATGCATCACTTTGTCGTCAGGGTATGCCCATGTCTAAAAAATTACGTGTAGTGATAGCGCAGTTGAATCTGATTGTCGGTGACATTTCAGGTAACTTGGCTAAGCATATTCAAGCAGCGACTACTGCGCGCGATACTTTCCAGGCTGATATTATTGTCTTTCCTGAATTAAGCATCACGGGTTATCCGCCAGAAGATTTATTGCTACGCAAATCATTTATCGAAGCGTCAAATCAAGCTGTTGCCACATACCAAGCGACAATCAAAAATATTTATAGCATAGTCGGTCATCCTCACGCGACGTCTCAAGGTTTATTCAATTCTTGTTCATTAATCTTTAATGACACAATTGTCGCAAGATACGCGAAGCAATACTTGCCAAACTATGGTGTTTTTGATGAAGACCGTTATTTCGTGCCTGGCACATCGAATGGCGTGATTGAAATTCATGGCATACCAGTTGGTATTACAATTTGTGAAGATCTATGGTTCCCGACACCTGCTCAACAGGCTGCAAATCAGGGCGCACGTATTATACTTTCGCCTAACGCTTCTCCATTTGAAGTAGATAAACAACTGCAGCGTGAAGAAATTTTAGTGAAACGCGCTAAAGCAACACGCGTACCTATTGTTTATGCGAACTTAGTCGGCGGACAAGATGATTTAGTCTTCGACGGTGGCTCCATGGTCATTGATGCAGAGGGAAAAGTTTGTCAGCACGCAGGATTTTTCAATGAGACTTTATTACCAGTTGATTTTGAGATGACAAATGCTGAAACACATGTACAACAAACTGAATTTGTATTGCCTAGCGAAGAAGAAAAAATCTATCAATGCTTAGTGATGGGTGTACGTGATTATGTGCGAAAAAATCATTTTAGCGGTGCACTAATTGGTGTGTCGGGCGGAATTGATTCTGCATTAACACTTGCAATTGCTGTCGATGCCCTGGGTAAAGACAATGTTGAAGCTGTGTTAATGCCCTCGCGATTTACGGCAAATATTAGCAATGATGATGCCATAACTTTGGCAAATAACTTAGGTGTTAAACATGAAACTATTTCAATAGAAGAAAGCTTTGGTAGTTTTCTTTCTACATTAAAACCCGTGTTGGGAAATAAAAAACCTGGCGTCACTGAAGAAAACATTCAATCACGCTGTCGTTGTATTATTTTAATGGCGTTATCTAATCAAAGAGGCTGGATTGTTTTATCTACGGGAAACCGTAGTGAATTAGCAGTGGGCTACTGTACTTTGTATGGTGATATGTCGGGTGGATTTGCTGTGTTAAAAGATGTTCCTAAAACACTGGTGTATCGATTAGCAGAGTATCGCAATAGCATCCATGCAGATATTCCACAACGCACAATTGAAAGACCGCCTACAGCTGAATTAGCATTTGACCAAAAAGATGAAGATAGTTTACCACCTTATTCTGTGTTGGATCCTATCTTAGAATTTTATTTGAATTATGCAGAGAGCTTGGAAGAAATTGTTGCGCGTGGGTTTGATCGCGATGTGGTGAAAAGAGTGATTCGGTTAGTGAATATCAATGAGTATAAACGCCGACAAGGTGCTGTTGGTGTGAGAATTAATCATACGGCGTTTGGGAAAGATAGACGGTATCCGATTACTTCTGGATTTGATAAATTCTAGATTAGCTATTGATTAGCTGGCATCCAGCCCTTTGTGTGCTCCGGCGTTGCCTGTGTAATGGAAAGATGGATGCCAGCTGAAAGCATGCTCGCATG
>CAJCIZ010000128.1 GCA_903970525.1 Myxococcales bacterium
GGAAGGAAGTATCAAAACAGGCTATTTGGTCAAGCCCGGGATACCGTTTCCTGAAAATTGAGATCATTTTAATTTCTTCGGGCAAATGTTCAGGATCGTAGGCGCTGATTTTTTTTAGTCCTTCCAGCAATTCATCGGTTATTTTTTCCGGTTTAGTGTGTTCCAATCCTTGTACAACCCTGTGTCCAATACCTTTTACCTGCTCAAAATGTACCTGCTTTTCAAGCCAGTCTATCAGTTGGTTTGCTGCGGATTCGTAATTGTCACTCTTGATGTCAATTTTATGGTGTCGATGATCTGCCAGGTTTTTAAATCGAAGCACAGCATTTTTTTGACCAATATTTTCGACTTCGCCTGAAAGCAGTTTATTTAATTGTAAATCAACTTCATATAAAGCGAACTTGATGCTTGATGAACCACCATTGATCGTAAGAACATTATTTTTAGCTGCTTTTACCATCGCTGTCATTATTTATGCCCAATCCAAATGATGCTAACTTGGTTCTTGTCGATTCGAAATCGGTATGATGAATACTATTTATCCCAAAACTTTCAGCGAGCTGAACAAACATGAGCTGATCATCGATATAGACTATTTGCACGGGTGCCACCTGCGAAATATCCAAAGCCAGCTTAAAAATATCGGTGTCAGGTTTGCGCAGGCGCACAAACGAGGATGAAATAAAACAATCGGCAAGTTCATCCAGCCGGAATCTTTTTATTCTGTGCTCATTTAGTTCACGGCTTTCATTGCTCACTATTACAATTTTCAAATTGTAATTCCTTTTTAATTCCGTTACCAGGAATAGCGTTTCGGCATGAGCGTCAGATTGGGCAAACATAAATTCTTTGAAATCGGTTACTGTAAACTCCTGCTCATCGCAAAAAACTACCCTTTTCAAGTATTCTTCTATTGTAATTTTACCTAACTCAAAGGTTTCTACAGTAATATGATGCCGGTCTTCCATTAAATCATGGTCAAGCTTAAAATGCACAGCCGCTTTTTTTCGTGCTATACGATTCCATCCGTCTGTAAGCAAAACGCCCCCTATATCGAGGAACAGGGTAGTGATCTTTTCCGGTCTGTTATTCATAACCACTTTTAATAATCGTTTGGATCATTTTGAAACGACCGTTTGGTTTGATATAATTGGGCAAGTGTGCAGGGATAATGATCCCCATGCCAGCCTCCAGATGATTAGAAACGTTATCGATTACTATTTCCGCGTTTCCTTCAATGATCTGGGCAAAAGTGTCAAAGGGGCTCGTTTTTTCGGTTAAACCTTCACCGCTGTCAAAGGACATGATACTGATATTGCCGGTCGATTTTTTAATGATGGTTTTAATAACCACGGAGTTGGGTACATATTCGATGATTTCCACAATAATATGTGCCTTTGCGGTTTCCAGTTCAATGCTGTCCGAAGTGTTTTTTTCCATGATCCGTGTTTTTATCGACCGGTATTAAAATTGATCCCTGCTAAATTTAGCAGGGCTTGTTAGGGGTTCATTCAAATTGAATGGGATTTTGAGATATCAAATTCAATGGCATAAAGGTGAGTTTCCTTTCTGCTTTAATTATTACACAACTTTTTAAATAAGTTACATGTTTCACACATCCTGTAAAGCCGGGGTAGCCTGGTTTTCTTTAAGGCGGTCGGATGACAAAAAACAGCCTGTAGTAATAAATCCTGTAACGTTTAATACACTGAATGTAATCTTATTCACGATTTAACGCAAAGTCTTTTTATTTAACGTTTTAGTTAAAACTATTACAACTTCTATTGCTTCTACCAACAGGGATAGATTTAATGAACGCTTAAAAGCAAAAAATTCAGTTTAAATCAAATATCCTCCTCCTCAATAATATTCTACTGCTAATAACCAGTGTATCGTTGTAATACTTTCCGACAAATACGCAAATAATTTAATGTTCTGATACCCCTGTACAACATGAAACTTTACGTTAAAAACATGGTATGTATCCGCTGCAAGATGGTGGTTAAACAACAACTTAAAAAGTTGTCCTTACATTATATAACTGTCGAATTGGGGGAAGTTGAAATACTTGAAATTATTTCAACTTCGCAGCTTATAGAATTTAAGACAGCTTTGGTAAAATACGGGCTGGAATTGTTGGACGATAAAAAGAGTATCCTGATTGAAAAGATAAAAAAAGTGATCGTTGAACTGATACATTACGCAGATGAGCCTGCCAAAGTCAACTTCTCTGACTATCTGAGCGAAAAATTAAATCACGATTATACTTACCTGGCGAATTTGTTTTCAGAGGTGGAAGGGATCAATATCGAGCATTACATTATCATGCATAAAATTGAGAGGGTAAAAGAGTTATTGGTTTATGATGAGCTTTCGCTGACGGAGATCTCCTATAAATTACATTATAGCAGCGTTGCACATCTTTCTAACCAATTTAAAAAGATCACCGGTTTAACGCCATCGCATTTCAAAAGATTTAAAGAAAACCGGCAATTGGGTATAGTGAATCCTTGATATCAAATCCTTACACGATCTGCCAATGCCATTTAATATACAAGCCAATTAAAAAAAAAAAAAAAGATGTTAAGAGAACTAAACAATACCCAAATAGAAGCTCTATTGAAAGATCAATTGATTGGCCGCATTGGGTGCCATTCAGCAGGTGTTACTTATATCGTTCCGGTAAATTATGTGTACGACGGCGTGAATATATTTTGCCATTCTGCTAAAGGTATGAAGATCGATATGATGCGTGAAAATCCGGAGGTCTGTTTTGAGGTGGATCATATAAAAGACATTACCAACTGGGAAAGTGTTATCGCCTGGGGAAAGTTTGAAGAAATAACTGAGATGGGCGAAAAAGAAAAAGTATTACAAAAACTGATCGATAGAATTACGCCTTACATGATCGATGATTCGGTTACCCGTGAACACGGTTTTGTAGATGAGGAAAGCGATATTGGGACGACAGTAGAATTAATTATGTATAAGATCATTGTTAGCAAAAAAACCGGCAGGTTTGAAGACCGGTAACCCCTTTAGTACCGGATTAAGTTGCTGACGCTGATCAGATGGATCGGCAAAAAGCTAAGGACAAACAGATACTGGAACAATTTTATAGGCACATGAACGAGCCGGAACAATTTGCGACCGTGCTTTCCGTGAAAAGCATGCTCGATAAATTACCGGTTTACCGGATCGACCGTATTGTTGATCATTTTTTAATCTTTTGTGGAAGAGTTAAGGTACGCCCTATTTTTTGTAATACCCATTAATAAGGTAAGGCATTCGAAATACGCTCCAAATGCCTTTCAAGTTATTGATAATCAGATTTTTGTAGAACATCGGAGTCGAATCGATGACCTCTTGCATGCCATGTAACGGGGGATTTAGCTCAATACACCCGTTACCTTTTCCTGTACATCATCAATAATACTCCAATCTTTGGCAATATAAATATCTGTAATCCGATTAGTTTGGTCGATATGATTTAAAGCCATACCTATATCATCAATACTGCATCTACATTCATTTCGAGCTATACTTGCAAATGTGTGCCGGGCCCAATAATGAGTAACGATGGGTATATCCATTTTCTTACAAAGATCTTTTAATCCCTTAACCAGCGCGGTGGTTAATCCATCCCGATTAGAATATCTATGAGGTAATTTGCCTAAATATTTATTGATTAGAGGTTGTGCCTCATCAATAATTTTAATACTAATAAATGCCTTGTCTTTTCTTTTAGTTTTAGTTTTTGCACGATTATAATTTAGTCTGCCATTTTTGAGATTTTCCTTAGTGCAGCTGTAAAGATCAGTGGCATTCATCCCACACATATAAAATGATAGCATAAAAAGTTCCTTTGCCAGTTCAGCTCTACTACCCGGCAAGGTTTCACAATCTCTTAATTGTTTAACCTGGTCAACCGTGAGATTTCTTTTTTCGGTTTGGGGCGGTGAACCGATTTTATATTTTTTAAACGGATAATGGGGAATTCTAACAATACCCAAATCTTCATCATTGTAGCGTCCCCTGGCTACATTGAACAAAGTTCGCAAATCACGCATATGGCAATACAAGCCGCTATCCGACAAACCTGATTTTTCGATAGTAACAACTTTATTCAGCTGGTTTATCCGTTTCATCTTTCTCGGTGCCTTCAGATAACGTTCATAATTTTTGAGCATGATTGCTGTAATCTCCGATATTGCAACCTTTTCTCTATTAAAAAAATCTATCAAACTATTTCTTACTGTAGTATGATTTGACGCTGACCCCTCACGTCTATCCGATTTTAATTCCCGAATGTATTCATCACAAAATTCGATGAAGTTAATCTCCTTGAGCGATTCAGCTAGATAGTCTCTTAATTGACCAGCTGTGAAAAAATCAAGCTTTGGGCCTAATTCGCCAATTAATACCCGGTACTTAATCAACTTCACATTAAGCATTTGTTCTACAATTGGATCTTTTAAGATCATTTTCTTAGTTAATTGCTTTTCAGTAACATAGTGTTCGGTATCAATATACCTTTTTTCATTTTTGTGAGTAACTCTGATTTTCACATTGTAAGTACCATCAGCCTTGAGATGGTGCTTTAAAATTTTTGCACATACAGTTGCCATTACAGATTTTTTTAGCACGCAACACAGTACCAGTTTCGTACCAGCGAAGCGTTTAGTTCAACAATAAAACGTGTAAATCTTAACGATACGACGAACGCCGTTTCGAGATAGGCAGGCCCCTCAAAAGGTGCCTTTATGCAAAAAAGCCGACCTCGAAAGATACGGCTTTTTCTTGAAAGTGCGCCCACCTGGGCTCGAACCAGGGACCAAGAGATTATGAGTCTCCTACTCTAACCAACTGAGCTATAGGCGCTTAGCTATTTTTTACCCTTTTTAGAAGAGTGAATTTGCTCTTTTTAAAATTTTCTTCCGGTCGTTCCAATTTTTGAAACAACCTTCCAAATTTCTATTTACTTGCGCCTATGTTCGAACCGATTATGAGTCTTCTACTCTAACCGACTGAGCTATAGGCGCTGAAAATATTTGTTTATTTTCGAGGCGCAATATTACATATTTGCGCTTAAATTACCAAAGCTATTATGCAAAATATAAAAAACATTATCTTCGATTACGGCAACGTCATCTTTAATATCGATTTCAGAAAGGTGCAGCAGGCCTTTCGCGACCTTGGCTTACAGAACGTTGAGGACTTTTTTGATCACCGTAAGCAGGATGGCGTTTTTGACCTGCTCGACCGCGGCGAGATCAGCAATGCCGGCTTCCGCGACCGGGTAAGGGAACTGGCACAGAAACCTGAATTAACCGATACCCAGATCGACGATGCATGGAACAGCATATTTATTGATACACCCGCTAGCTACATCGAGTTGCTAAAAAAAGCAAAAGCCAAATACCGCACTTTTATGCTAAGCAACACCAATGCAATCCATGAGATTTTTTTTACGGATTATATAAAAAAGAATTTTGGGCTAGATAGTAATGATGCCCTTTTTGAAAAGGTTTATTATTCACACCTCGTTGGCAAACGCAAACCCGAAGCTGCAATATTTGAACAGGTACTTACCGAAAATAACCTTAAGCCTGAAGAAACTTTATTTATTGACGATAGTCCGCAGCATTTGGAAGGTGCGAAAAAATTGGGCATACAAACTTTCCTGATGACCGCGCCAGACAATATCGAAAAGTTTTTTGAACGTGAGCATCTGCTGTAAATAAAAAATCCTCCAGGCTTGTGGCCTGGAGGATTTTCAGTATGCTTAATTCTTTTAGGCTACCTTCAGCTTTTTCAAATCCGATTTGTCAAATTTTTCGTGTGCGTAGTCCAATGTTACCGTCAGGCTCTTCGCATCTTTTTTAGATGGAAAATCAAACATTGCA
>CAJCIZ010000129.1 GCA_903970525.1 Myxococcales bacterium
CTGCTGCTTTTTGTAATTTTTCCTTATCCCTTGATACCATTAATATTTGGTAATTTTTGCTCGCTAAATAATTAGATATAGCAAAGCCAATGCCTTGACTGGCTCCAGTAACAATAGCCACATTGCTTGGATTGCTTTTCATTCATTGACTCCGCAAATAATAATAGTATTAAAGTATATCATATATTTGAGCTAGTAAAACGAAGACAATTTTATGAGAAAGTAGTAATATTTATTTCAAATTGAGCATTCAAGTCAGAGGATATTCGATTGAGAACAAAATTACATGCAAACTATAAATTTAGAATAAGTTATAGATGCAAAGCTTTTTTAACCAAAAATTAGCTTAAAACTGCTAAGTTACTATATTTAGTCGTAGTCAATTAAGCCAAAGTAATAACAAAACCAAAAATGGCTCTCCCCGCGTAACACCTCTACTGAATTTACTGCAAGTTAGAAATGGAAAACGACCAGAGATTATTGAAGTACATGAGCAAGACATCATGAAGTAATCGTTGTCTCTTGGGTACGGAATTAACTACAAAGTTTTTAATAAGAACTCTGTGACGTTATAAGCGCACTATTATGCATATGCCAATTCCATTTTCGCATATCACTTTCTTCCAAAAATTTGAGTCATCCTGCATTGACCAAGTAACGTGTTACTTTGCACGACATCTATTTCAATTTCATTAATCATATTATTTACTTCGGATTCAGTAGCAAGCCCCGCCAAAATATATTGAGGGCCGCAGCTTATTGCAGATAATGACGAGGCTTTCTTTAGACGAGACTCAGTGATTGCAGGTTGGAAGAAATCAATTGAAATATTTGAACAACCAATTTCTTGGAAAATTTGGTAAGTCTTGGAACCTAAATCAGGGTCACAACCACTTTTCCTAATGAATTCACATAATAGGCCTATATGTTTTTTAAATGCAGGAGATTCTGGAGCAGTGAAACAAGTGCTAATATCTGGTTCCTCGCAAGCTAATATTCCCCCATTTTTGACTTTCTTCATCATCAGACTGAGAACCTCCCTCGGTTTAGCAACATGAACAAGAAGCATGCGGCAATAGACAACATCAAACATTCCGATTAGTTCTTTTAGGCCTTCTGCAGCGAGCGTTTTAAATCGCACATTATTTATTTTTTCTTCATTCATTTTTTCACGGCAAACGTTAATTTGGTCAAGGCTAATGTCTATAGCAGTCACAGTGCCAGTAGGTCTTATTTTTTTCGCGATCATTGCTGTCTCGTCTCCACCGCCACAGCCAACCACTAAAACATTCATACCATCTTGTAGATTTAATTTTGTTAAGAATTGTTCAGTCCCACTTAAAAACGATTCGTGCTGAATAGCTAGTCTTTCTTTATCATCATCTCCAACAGATGCAACATAGCGAGGCTGTGACATAGATATCTCCTGATGAACTAGTTAAAGATATGTAAATTATCGATTAGTTATTTAAATTTCTCTCAATTTTATCAACCTAACTCGATCTTAGCTATAAAGTCAATAAGTAACTTCTGATACATCTCTGGCTGATCAGCAACAACTGCATGACCACAGTTTTTCAATATATGAGTTTCTGCGTGTGAAATTTCCTTTTGAATAATTGATGCAAAGCTTGGATCATTCACCCAGTCACTTTCGCCGTAAATAATAAGTGTAGGGCATGTGATGTTTTTTAGCTCCTCTGTGAAGTCAAAATCCCAAAAATTTGTTTTGAATGCTTGATTGATATGCTCAATTGAGCAGTTCACATTGGCATAAGGCGAGATATGATTTTCGGAAATTTTCTTCTGTGCCTGAATACTATAAATTGGTGTCATTATACGGAAAAATTCGTTTATCTCAGCTTTATCATGAAAATTACCATTCCATAAATGGTGTTCACAATAATTTTTTTGTTCTTTGCTTCCCACTTTTTCTAGGTTACGTTTAGCTAAATCAAGAAATTTGCAACTTGGCGCCCCTGCGATAAGAGCTACGCCGTTAATATATTTGGAGTATCGTGCTGCATAGCCTAATGCAGCCATTGAACCATAAGAGAATCCTAGTATAAAAATTCTATCTGCCTCCAAGTGCTCCCTTAGACTTTCTACATCTTCAATATATGTCTCAATATTATATTCGCTAGGATTCTGACAAGATGTGCTATTACCACAGCCGCGTGGATCAAAATACACAATATGGGCTATTTTTTCTAAAAAACGCGTATTGTTTTTATATATCAGATGATCAAATCCGGGGCCGCCAGGCAACACAAACAGTAATGGCTTACCATCATTCATAGTTTGCTCATCTGTAATTTCGCAATATATTTCGACAGAGCGCGAACCATCTTTACAAACTTGTATATACATTTTTTCACCTCTATTTTGATTGTAATGTGGATTTGCTCAATTCATTGTGCAGAGAATTCAAAATAATCTATACTATCCGGAATTAAAAATGATTGATGCATTTTTGTCCTACCACTTTTTATCAGAGATTCATAATCTTGAATGCAACCTTGACGTCAAATTATTATTGCTACCATCTCCGCCAACAGTTTCATTGTTTTTTGAAATACTATCGAACTTATTATAAGATGAAAAATAAACTTTTCCTCCTAATTTTTTTTCATTAAGTTCTTTTAAAATATTACCGAAAACATTTTTTACTGTATCGTAAGCTTCTTCAGTAAATTCTTCTAATAAAGAACTCTTCTTTGCTTCCATGCTCTTTAAGAAATCGCTATACCAATTAATATATTTTTCAGAGAGATCAATTTCATCTATTATTTCCCAGCCTGTTTCTTTTAAACATTTATGTAATGAATCTGATTTTATTGGGCGCATCGGTTTGCCGGTTAGGTCTGCTAAATCACTTTCACTACTTTCATCGCTGCAGGTATAGTCGAAAATCATGAGAACCGCATTGTCTTTTGCGACTCTTGAGAGTTGTTCTAAGCATGATTTTTGATCTTTTAATGCATAGAGAACATTAAACATATATATGAAATCGAATTTTTTGTTTTTATAAATTGTTGCTAAGTTTGATATATCACCGTAAGCGGTCTATTAACCACAGTCTTCTCCAGCTAATCTAAAACTGCGATATTACTAGCATAGTTCAATT
>CAJCIZ010000130.1 GCA_903970525.1 Myxococcales bacterium
AGAGTACAAAATGAATTATTTTTCCTATTTTTATAGCGCTTTACTTAGTTTTTAACGTTCGACGATTTAAGCAGCTCCCCTCATGATCAGATGTATATTTCATTAGAAAAAGAAGAAAGCAAGTTGCAGCGAGGAATTTCAAGACTGATTGGCGCTAAGGTACGGAAGCTGCGTTTTGCCGCCACTTTAATTATTCAATCCTTATACTTTAGAATCAACTCAGAATACAGCTCGGTCTCCAATTTATTTGTTCCTCACTGATTTCATTTGCATCCACCACAGGATGTAATGTATCAAGTTTGCCTGCTTGAAATCTTGTAGATTCTTTGATACTTACATCATTTTCGGAGGAATGCATTACTTTTTCCATCCCACTTCTTAATTTTGGAATTTCTGAAACTTCTACGCACTCAGAGGCATCAAAACATTTTTTCATGGCGTCTAAATCTGAAATCGCGATTAAACCGCTCTTTCCAAACATTGAAATATAATAATTTTCACCGATGTAAATTGCAAAATGATCATTTGTAAACTCATTTAGTAATTTTTTATAAAGATAAACCGCTGTTCCAGGATATGATTTTTCCTCGGAATATGAATCATGAAGAATTAATGAAGTTAAGTTTGCGTCGTTTTTAATGAAACCACGCTTATATAACAATTCATACATAAATTGAATACAACAATACTCAGGTTTTTCGCTAGGGACTCCCTGACTTAAAAATGTGATTAAATTAATGTTCATTTGCTTTGGTAACTTTATAGTTTTTTTACTTTTTTCAAAATAAAAACTAACATCAACATCACATTCGCCATCAAGTCTAATAATTTTATCCAACGGAATCTTGCCAAAATCATCGGTCTCTAATCGTGTAGATTCTTTACCATTTTGAGTAGCTAAAATTAATGATAAATTCTGTACTGGTACAGTGATACCTTTATTATTTGTTTTAAATGATTGTGATTCATGAACGATAACTTTAAAAATGGTATATGGTTGCAGAGACATCATTTCATATATTTTATTTGTAGAACTTTTTATTCTATCTATCATAAAGTATACCTCGGATTTCCCCAAAAAAACTATAAAACTGGCCATCTTGAATTTTATAATAAGCGATGCGCAGTTTCTTCAATCACTTTCGAAACATTTTTTATGTTCTACCTTATTGGCCCAAGGGTATATGGAAGCCTTGACCAGGTGCCACTATCTATCCCTATAACTTACTCTTTAGTTGCTTTTGCAATTTCGCTTAATTTTTTTAGTAATTTTTTACCTTTTTCTGAAGTTGAACTGATTGTTATTGCAAGAGCAATCTTTTCCTTTGGCAACCACATAAGGCCACTGCTATAACCAGGAGTATCGCCGAAATAAACCCAGATCAGTCCTAATTCGGGATCGTACATTCGAACTAGCCCTAATGAAAATCCTTGAGAATGACTCTTGGGTAGAAGTGTTTCTCCAGCTTGACAAGATTGATGAACACCCATACAAACCGTGCTTAGGAGTTCATTCATTTGTGTTACGGGCAAAATTTGATTTAAAAATATAAGTTTTACCCATTTCGTAATATCAATACTATTTGATACCAGTGCCCCAGACGGACCTGCAGCAGACATATTGAAATGTGTCATATCGTCGCCAGAATTCATAGGTGGAGAAAAACCACCACCATTATAAACATATCCATGCGCCATTCTATTCAGAATATTTTTTGGATACTCATAAGGTAAATAAAATGTATTAGTAAGATTATATTTTTTTATTAATCGTTGATTTATTTCATATTCAAAGGAATTTTGAGTGATTTTCTCAATTATCATTCCTAAAATATTGTAAGTACTATTCGAATAATGCCATCCTAAACCTGGCGAAAAATATGGTTTATGTAAATATGCATATCTTAAAATTTCTTCAGGCTTCCAATTTTTTTCTGGATGATCAGCCAAAGTTTTCATAAAAGTTTTGTCTTCAGTTATGTCAAATATACCACTCGTCATGTTGAGAAGTTGTTTTATGGAGATATTCTGCCAAGCCTTATATTCATCCTTTGGCAACCATGAGCCATATTTTTGAGTGATATCAAAAATAGTATCATTAATAGATAATTTTCCCTCTAATTCTAATTGAAGAATAATTACTGCAGTAAATGATTTAGTGATGCTTCCTATTTGAAATAAATTATTGGTTGTAACACGCGGAGGATTGAGGTTTTTTGGTGAAATCTTTTTTGTATTACCGCTTACATAATTTAAAATTTTATTATCTGCGTAGTTAATAGTTAAAACAGCCGCTGGCGCATTGCTGTCTTTACGAAAATTATCCAAAAGACTTTGAACTTTTTCCTGCTTATTTGTGTTTTTATCTGCGTAGCAAGAATTAATGGATAAAAATAATATAATCGATAATAAAAAAATCTTTAAGGTTTTTTTAAAATGTAATTCTAACTGTCTTATTAAATTCATTAAATGACCTTGTTTTCATCAGTAACAAAAACGTTCGT
>CAJCIZ010000131.1 GCA_903970525.1 Myxococcales bacterium
CAACGCAGCACCTGCCACTAAACCACAGGCAATTAAGGTTCCATATTCTTCCCCTTCTGCGATTTGTGACGACTTACCTTTTCTTCTACGTTTCACAAGGTATGAAATGAATGCGCCAAAAAATAATGGCGTTGAATAAGCGAGCGGTAAATAAATACCTAGCGCAATCCCTAACATGGATAATGTCATGCCGCGCTTTTTCAAAAAATAATTTAGCACAGTCACTAACAGAATGACGGCCGCCCCTATCGCAAATAAATGCCAAGGCAACGCTTGACTAAACACACCTTGTGTCACAGTCGCCATCATAGCAGCCGGTGGCGCTGCAAATGAATATGCGGCATCCATACCAAAATGCGGCATAACACCAGCAATACCATAAGCATTAAAGAGTAAATTTAAAATCGGCGGAATCACTAATGCAGATGCAATTACACCAATTAACAACATAATTTGTTGTTTCCACGGTGTAGATCCAACAACATACCCTACTTTTAAGTCTTGAATATTGTCATTAGTAATCGATGCAGCGCCTATCACTATCGAACCAATAATAATGGCTATTGCTTCCATAGGCATGAGTTGTGATGACGAGAGATGAAATGAAAAAAGACTTAATACAGATTTCAAAATAAGCGCAATCAACAACACACTCATAATAATGATAGATGACACAGGACTCGCAGACACACCAATTAAGCCAGAAAAATATGCGCAAATTGTTGCAAAAATAAATCCCATGACAACAATATAAATTAAACTACTCCCAAAAAATACATGCAAATACGGCTTCAAACTTGGAAAGAGGTCAAAGTGACACAAGTGCATCATCAATGGATAAAGAAAAAATAAAACTAGCGCGAGCCCCATCAACATTATATTAAGAGGAATATCACGCTCTGACTGCGGAATCACAAGCTTTTTATTTCGCGAATAATTTTTGACGGTTTGATGAAAACTGATATAGATAGGTTTCACTAAAGTTGATAATGTCACAATGCCAGCGATGAGCAATGCGCCAATCCCGATATAACGCACATCCGCACTATAGGTTGAAACCGCCGCTGTCATCGCAGCCGCGCTATGCGCAGACTCGCCACTGAAAAAACTTAAGAGTGGCACACAAACACCCCAAGCAATGATGGCGCCCAACAACAAACTGAGTCCAACATTAAATCCAACTAAATAACCAGCACCCACTAAAGTCGCTGAAAAACCCGCACCAAATCCAAAAACCATTTTACCGACAGAAAAAAAAGTTTGTGCACTGGCAGAAATAATTTTCAACCCACTCTGCGCAATTTCCAACAAAGCACCAACACCGCCGGCTAATAACATTTCACGCATGCCTAACGCTTTTTGACTATTGATTTGCAACACATGAGAAATGGCATTCGCTTCAGGAAACGGTAGCTCAGTAGATGTCACTAACACTTTACGCAACGGGATTGTGAATAAAACACCTAAAATTCCCCCAGCAATAGCAATCGCAACATTTTCCCAATAATTAAATTGCGACCAATAATGAATAATAATTAATGCAGGCACAGTAAAGACAACACCCACTGCAACGGCTTCACCTGCGGATGCGCAAGTTTGTACTAAGTTATTTTCGCGAGTATTACTCTTTTTAAAAAAACGTAATATCCCCATTGAAAGAATTGACGCTGGAATAGACGCAGAGGTGACAAAACCAATTTTTAAGGCAAGAAATGTATTGGATGCCGCCAAAATAATTGCCAATATGACTCCTAAGATGATTCCTCTGAGGGTCAATTCAGGCAGATTGGATGGTATTGTTGACTGATTCTTCATAGTCATATATCCCCCTAGTTTTATAGGATAGCTTTGCCTAAATCATATCATCACCCATAAATATGTCTATACTACACCAAAGAAAAATATTATATTCTATTCCTATCCATTTGATGTCTGATTGTTTACGAAAGGAGTAGTGCACTATGCAAGAACAATCAGTTGATTTAGTCATTATTGGTGCAGGCACTGCCGGTATTTCTGCTTTTAAAGAAGCCAGCAAAGTGACTAAGAAGATCATACTAATAGATCACGGCCCGCTAGGAACAACTTGCGCACGCGTAGGATGCATGCCTTCAAAAACACTGCTGCAAGTCGCCGACTATTTTCACGACAGAACGCATTTTTCTGATCTAGGCATAGAAGGTGCTAATCAACTTCAAATAAATATCCCCCACGTCATGGAACATGTGAGAAACCTACGCGATTATTTCACATCAGGCACTATCAAATATCTCGAATCTCTTGGAGAAAACTTTATTCAGGGAAACGCTGAGTTTATTGATCAACAGACAATTCAAGTGAATAATAAAAAAATCACTAGCAAAGCAATCATTATCGCAACCGGATCATCTTCTATTATTCCAGCTGAATGGTCGTCGTTTAAAGATGAGGTACTCATCACTGAAAACTTTTTCGAACAAACAAATTTTTCCCAAAAAATCGCTGTGATTGGTGGAGGCGCCGTCGGGATTGAATTAGGTCAGGCATTAAGCCGACTTGGCATTGAAATTGAACTTTTTCATTCACATGAATTCATTAGTGCGTTAACAGATCCTATCGTTAATGCCTGCGCTGTTAAGATATTTACGCAAGAATTCCCCTTGCATCTCAATACAATTGCGACAGTTGAAAAAAATAAAACTGATTTTACAGTCAAAAGCGCTGATCATGCATTCTCTGCCGAACAAATTGTTGCAGCACTTGGACGACACGTAAATACAGAATCCCTGAATCTGAAAAAGTTAAACCTAAAATTCGATAAAAGCGGCATTCCACTTTATGATCGTACAACAATGCAAATAGAAAAGTTACCGTTATATATTGCAGGAGATGTTGGAAAATTTCGACCGCTATTACATGAAGCGGCAGATGAAGGACGCATTGCCGGATATAATGCCGTACGCGACAAATCTAGCTGCTTCACTCGTCGTACGCCGTTATCTATTATTTTCTCACAACCGAACATCGCTTCAGTCGGTCAGTCTTTTGAAGATTTGCAGAACAGTAAAATTGTTATTGGCGAAGTCAGTTTTGAGGATCAAGGACGCGCGCGTATTCTTTCACAAAACCAAGGGATCTTACGCATTTATGCCGACAAACAAACCGGTAAACTGCTTGGTGCTGAAATGATTGCACCACAAGGCGAACACATAGCTCATTTGCTTGCGCATGGGATACAACAAAACATGACTACATTTGATATGCTGAGAATGCCTTTTTATCACCCTACTATAGAAGAAGGCATGCGAACAGCGTTAAGGCATGCAGCAAGTCAGGTTAAGACACGACATGATAGTTTAGATTTAGCAATGTGTGACAGCGAAGCAATTTCAAATTTGTGTTAAAAAAAATCCCTGATGAACAGGGATTTTTCTTTGCCAACTTTGTTGCGAATTACATTTTTTCCCAATGCACTGTTATCATAACCCAATTAGAACCTTCGGTTCTGTTTTCATATTTACAAGAGGTGTGTGAAGTAATCCAAATATCACCTTCCCACCACAAATTGCGATAGCCTGGTTAGAATAAAAGCATAACGCCAAATGATTCCTCTCTCAAAGGATTTTACGGCATCCTTTGAGATATGCCTCCCGTCTGGCATAATACCCACACTTATTTGAACCAGGACTGCACCGTGTCTCACACTAGAAAACTCAATATCAAAGCAAGCGGCATCATCGCCTTGGCTGTCATGTGCAGTCGCGTCTTGGGGCTAGTACGCGAAGTCGTATTCAATGCTTTGTTTGGCACCTCCGCAATGGGGATATTTCTCATCGCATTTCGAGCACCCAATTTATTGCGTGATTTATTTGCTGAAGGCGCATTATCAATCTCTTTTATCACCGTTTTTTCTAAAACCTTAGAAACAGAAGGCGAACAATCAGCCTGGGACCTCGCTTCCAAAATGCTGACGCTGGTCACGGTTTCAATGAGTATCATTAGCGTCATAGGCGTGATTTTTGCAAAACCCATTATCAGTGTATTAGCGCCAGGGTTCTCAGCAGCAGATATGACTGCCACCATCTATCTCACGCAAATCATGTTTCCCTTTATTCTGCTTGTGTCGTTAGCTGCCCTAGTCATGGGTTTACTCAACTCCAAAGACGTCTTTGGTATGCCCGCATTGGCTTCTAGCTTTTTTAACATAGGCTCAATTCTAGGTGGCTTAGGGTGTGGTTGGTTAATGGACCCCCACTTTGGTCCAAAAGCGCTGACGGGTTTAGCCATAGGGACATTGATTGGTGGCTTGTTTCAACTCTGTATTCAGTTCCCCAGCTTGCGACGGATAGGTTTTAAATTTCGTTTAGATTTTAACTGGCGCGATACGAAAGTGCGCGAGATATTAATTTTAACCCTGCCAGCCATTATTGCTGCCAGCACAGTACAAATTAATGTATTAATCAATTCAAGTTTTGCCTCATTTGTTGGCAAAGAAGCTGTGACTTGGTTAAACAGTGCATTTCGTTTGATGCAATTACCGATTGGGATTTTTGGTGTTGCGGTTGCGACCATCACTTTACCTGTTATTTCACGTTTAGCAGTCTCTGAAAAACATCGTTTTGGTCCGACGCTTGCGAAAGCACTACGTTTTGCGATCTTCCTCACTCTACCCGCTGCCGTTGGATTATGGTTTTTTGCATTGCCTATTATTAGCTTGATCTATGAACACGGAAAATTTTTGTCTCTAGATGCATCACAAACTGCCTTCGCTTTGCAATTTTATGCGTTGGGCTTAGTGGCATATTCTTGCATTAAAGTGCTTTCTCCTGGCTTTTATGCGATTAATCGAAAATGGATTCCTATGCTTGTGAGTTTTGCGATGATTTTTCTTAACATCGTCATGAATTATTCTTTCATTTTTCACTGGCACTTAGGTCATAAGGGCTTGGCTTTATCGACTTCTATTTCTGCTCTCACTAATTTTATTATTTTATATATTTTGATGGCTCAGTTACATACGTTAGAAACAAAACGCTTTTTCGGACATCTTATTCGTTGCAGTCTTGCCTCTGCCGCTTTGGCGATGACATGTATCTTAAGTTTAGATTACGCGACAGCTTTGTTAACAAATTCTTCTTTCTGGATCAGATTAACAAGTCTTTCTCTTTCGATTATTTTCGCATTGGGTATTTATTTAGTGTCTTCTTATCTTTTACGTGTGGAAGAAACAAAAGATTTAATTCGTTTTCTCTCTATTAAATTTCAAAAAACCATACCTGAGGTCGAAAAGCTGCATTAAGCATTTTTGATTCTTGCCACTGCGTTCTTCCAGCCTTTATAAAGTGTTTCGCGGTCAGCCTGATCTGACTGTGGTAAAAATGTTGTGCGCGCTTTCCAAATAGCTGCGATTTCTTCCAGTGAAGAAAATAATCCCACTTCTAAACCCGCCAAAAACGCTGCGCCTAAAGCTGTTGTTTCAATATTGCCGGGTCGCTGCACCGTCACATTCAACGTATCCGCTAAAAATTGTAAAAGCCAATCATTCACAGCCATGCCTCCATCGACTCTTAATGCTTCTAGCTGGTTGACACCATCGAGTTTCATACATTCCAATAAATCACGTGTCTGGTAACACACAGATTCCAATGCGGCTCGGACGATATGCTCTACACTTGTATTTCCTGTTAACCCTAAAATGGCAGCGCGCGCATCTGGATCCCAATAAGGTGCGCCTAAACCTGTAAAAGCAGGAACAAAATAAACACCGCCTGTATTAGGCACTTTCTCTGCCATGCTTTGTGTTTCACTGACTGAGTGAATTAACTTCAGTGAGTCACGCAACCATTTCACAATAGTCCCGGCAGAAAATACACTGCCTTCTAAACCATAAGTCACTTCGCCTTTTAAACGATACGCAATGGTTGAGAGTAGTTTATTTTTAGAATGAATGATTTCTTTTCCAGTATTTAATAACATGAATGCGCCAGTACCAAATGTTGCTTTCACCATGCCTGGTTGAAAACACGCTTGCCCTACTGTTGCTGCTTGCTGATCACCAATCATCGCAGCAATTAGAATTTCGTGACCGAAATGATCGACATGGGTCTTACCAAAATCAGCAGCATTATCTAAAACTGTTGGTAACATGACCGCGGGAATGGCGAACGCTTCTAAGATATCTTGATCCCATTGCTGGGTACGAATATTAAATAATAAAGTACGCGAAGCATTACTCGCGTCAGTTAGATGTGATTTTCCACCTGTTAAATGCCATAACAAAAAAGTATCGACAGTCCCGAACGCTAACTCGCCCTGCTCTGCTTTAAGACGTGCGCCTGGCACATGATTCAATATCCACACGATTTTACTCGCGGAAAAATAAGGATCTAACAATAGCCCTGTTTTCTCATGCAAAGTTCGACTGATTTTATGCTCAGAAAACTTTTGACAATATTCTGCTGTACGCCGATCTTGCCAAACTATCGCATGATAGATGGGTTGCCCTGTTTTTTTATCCCAAACAATTGTTGTTTCACGTTGATTCGAAATACCAATGGCTGATATCTCTTTTGCGGATAGATTTATTTTTTTAATCGCTTGTCGGCAACATTCTAACGTATTGCTCCAGAGTTCTTCTGCGCTTTGTTCCACCCAACCATCTTGAGGATAATATTGCATGACGCTCATTTCATGCTGACTGATCAGTT
The DNA here is from genome assembly GCA_903970525.1 of Myxococcales bacterium. Classification (GTDB taxonomy): domain Bacteria; phylum Pseudomonadota; class Gammaproteobacteria; order DSM-16500; family DSM-16500; genus UBA5158. The sequence continues at coordinate 6,687 of CAJCIZ010000131.1, forward strand.
CTGCTTTTTCATTAAAAATGATAGCGCGTGAATTAGTTGTGCCTTGGTCAATAGCAAGTAAATAGTTCGACATGCTTAAATCCCTAGCTTTGCTTAATACAGCTATTAAATCCTAAAACCGGGTGAAACAACAGAGGGAGGGAAATTTTGACAGCAGCCAGACATTAATCTAAGCTAGCTAACAGTAAACGTTTCACCCTACATCCTATGGAGGCGAATGATGATAAAACGTAATCTATTTATCCTAGTGACAGGATTATTTCTTTTCCTATTCAGCCTGTCTGTTGAAGCAAGAACCAATGTTAATCTCGATCTTTCTCTCACCGCGACGCCGCCTCCAGCTCCCGCGGCCATGGTTGTCATGCCCCCACAAGGTTATAGCAATTGCTATATGGTACCTGGTACATGGATGGGGCAAGTCTGGGTTCCTCCTCACCAAGAATGTTCCTACCCTGGTCCCTCAGGTCCCTCTGTTTGGGTTGCAGGTTATTGGGGTTGTTATGCGGTAGGTCCTGGTGGTCACTGCAGACACTGGCGATGGTACGGAAATCGTTGGTCCAGAGGTGGACCACATGATGGTAGAGGCCATTATGGACACCGTCACCACCGTAATTGGTAAACTATCTAACAAAGAAAAATGGAGTCATCTATGTCAAAACTATTAAGTTGCTTGGCTGTGTTATGTTTATCAACTAGTGCGCTGGCTGCAACAGATTTATTTATACCAATCTATTCTACAGCCAATAACCAAGATAAAACTGTTGGGACCATCCATGTTAAACAAACAGATTATGGATTGTTAATTGAACCTTCCTTATATGATTTAGCACCGGGTGAACACGCTTTTGCAATTCATGAAAATCCGTCTTGTGAGCATCACGGCTTAGCTGCGGGTGGTGATTTAGACCCGCATCATACTAATAAACACTTAGGGCCTTATAATCCTAATGGTCACTTAGGTGACTTACCAACACTTTATGTTGCGGCTGATGGCACAGCAGCGTTTCCTATTTTAGCGCCGAAAATTCTGAGTATTGATGAAATTAAAAATCGTTCTTTTGTGATTCAAGCTAATAATAAAGAAGATGAAATTTCTCAGAGAAAAAGAATTGCTTGTGGTGTTATTTCGTAAATATTTAGACCTTTGTCATGACAGATACGTTTTAATTCGCATGTTATTAAGAACTTTGACGGCGAAGTAATTTCCTATTTACAATCAAATGGTTATAGCATGGATGGGCACACGGTTATCACCCATCTGCTATACTTTCTAAGAATTCTGTGATGAAGGCAATCTACTGTCATTTCATAGGAGAAATAAGCAGAGATGATCCCTTTCTTCAAATGAAGCTCACTCTATCTAGGCAAACTGAAATATTTTCATAATACCAACAACAGAGGGAAAATTTATTCACAACCCTTCTTATCAATCTGAAGAAAAAACCCCTAAGCAAAAATTATAAATACAAGGAAAGCTTAACAGCTTATTCTGGAATAAACCCACCAGACTGAAGCTTAAACAAACTAGCGTAAATACCATTCGCCTTCATGATCAACTCAGCATGAGAGCCTTCTTCAACAATGCGGCCTGCGTCGAAAACTAAAATTCTATCGGCATCCAAAATGGTCGAAAGACGGTGTGCAATCATGATAGAGGTACGACCGACGGTTAGCGAATGTAATGCCTCCTGAATGGCTTTTTCACTTTTAGAATCTAGTGAGCTGGTTGCTTCATCTAGAATGAGAATCGGGCGGTCTGCTAAGATGGCGCGCGCTATAGCAATACGTTGGCGTTCGCCACCGGATAATTTAATGCCTCGCTCACCGACTAAGGTTTCATACTGTTCTGGCAATCCTAAAATAAATTCTTCAATATGCGCTTTTTTCGCAGCGGCAGAAATTTCAGATAGGGTTACATTGGGTTTGGCATAAGCGATATTTTCTCGCAACGTGCGGTGAAAAAGAATAGGATCTTGCGGCACAAGCGCAATAGCGCTGCGTAGCGAGTGGCGAGACCCCTGCGTAATATCTTGGCCATCAATTGAGATACTGCCTTGCTGGACAAGATACAAGCATTGCAGCAGACGGATAAAACTTGTCTTACCACCACCAGAATGTCCAATCAGCGCAACACGCTCGCCTGCGCGTATCTTCACAGAAAGATTCTTGAAAATGGGTTTCTCTTTACCGGGATATGTAAAACTGATGTTATCAAAAACGATCTCGCCCTGGTGAATATCAAGTGCCGGATGAGGAGATGACTCTGCAACTTCAGGCTCTTCTTGCAACAACGCAATCACAGCATGAAGATCATAAGATGACGTTAAGAGATTTTTAATATTTTCACCTACATCACGTATATAAGATTGCATGATGTTATAGGCGAAAGCGAGATAAGCCATGCTTTCTACCGTTGCCATGCCATGGAAGAAGTACCATGTTCCTCCCCCCTTCATGAGCGCGAGCATACCAACCAATAACAATCGTTGAATGAAAGATGCTGAATTGCTCAGTTGATAAGCGCGGAGATTTTTCAGACGTAAATCATCCGTTATTTTATAGTAGCGTGAAAGTTCGTAGTCTTCTTGCGCATAAGCCTTTGTTGTCGCAACCCCGCTCACACTATCAGCTAAATGTGCACTATAAGAATCTTGTGCATCAGCATAAATACCTTGTGCTGGCCCTGAAATTTTAAACACCAGGAATGCACTGATGGCCACTAACACGCACAGATACACAACCATTAAAATCGCCAACAAGGGAAAGCGTTGCGCCAGAAATATCATACTACCGATCAAGACAATGAGTGTTGGGAAAATCCTGAGAAGAACTTGATCCTCAAATACTTCAATTTTTTGACGTGCACGGTTAATTTTAGAGATGATGCTACCGGTAAAAGTATTAACGAAGAACCGCTCAGGCAAACGATGAACATGCTTAAAAGCATCATCCATCAATGATTTAAACAATTGTGTCTCAAAAGCATTATAAATAAGAAAAGACACCGAAAACAGTAATGCCTGCCCAAAATAAACACCTAAAAATATTGCAAGGCAATTGAGAATATAAGACTTATCGCCCTGCTCTCGTATCGCCCCTAAAAATGAGGCCAACGCGTTAGGCAAATAGGTCTCCAGCAGAGAAGCCGATAAGACTATCAGCAGAATCAGAACGAGTGATATAGGCTGCTTGAACCAATAACCCGCAGCAAATCGCAGAACATCAAAAAACGAAAGCGATTTTTTCTGCATTGCCTTAGACCTTTTTAATTATAAATGGAAAATGAAGTTAGCTATTATCTCCCAATCTTTAATTTTATCAACGATGACAAACAAATGTTTAGCGTTTAAAATAGAGGGTGCTTACAATAGGAACATTTTTGAACAAGTGATGAAGCTCACATGAATACACTTTTGCTAAATAATATTGTCGAACTATTTTCCTATGACCAATGGGCAACGGAAATTTTAATGCAAAACGTTAGCAAGCTCAGCGATGAGGAATATTGTCAATCACTCACAGTCCCTTTCAATAGTGTGAATGGTTTACTTCAACACTTATACTATTATCAAGAAAAAACTCTTCAGAAAATTACTCAGCCAAACGCAGCTAAAAAAATTGAAGTTAAACTTCCTAGATCTCTTCTTGCAGAATACATCTTAAGATGTGTCAATAACTCACTGGCATGGGCATTGGAATGTCAAACCACTCAGACCTTGATTGATGCACAGACTTTACAAACAATTCATCACATTCACGCACACAATAATTATCATCGTGGGCAACTGCAAGTTGCCCTATCCATTCTGGGACACGAACCGAAATCTTTAGATATTTTCTTGTATCGAGACCAAACTGATACTAAAATTCTCTAAAAATTATTCCCCGGCAGAAAACAGTTACTGCCTGAACAAGTGATGAGATAGCTTGGATTCGTACACGTTAATGCGCCAAAGGTAATAACCGCATTATTCACAGTGATTGGCACAGTGCATGACGCACCCGATGTTTGACCTGTAATTGTGACGCTAGCACCGTTATACACTAAATATTGCGGCCAAGGATTAATATTTGTGTTAGTTCGATCAGCGTTAGGGACTGTAGCGGTATATGATGCTGTTTGTGATGTTTCTGGATTAGTCTGTGTAACTTGTACAGTAAACGGTGGTTGGTTTGTTGTTGCACCTGCCTGCGTCCCCACCACGGAAAATGTTGTACCCATTGCAAATCCTTGGCATCCATTATTGGTATTAGTAGAGTAACTTGTTGCAGGCAGTAAGCTCGTATTATTATTTTTTAAATTACAATCTTGATCAAATACACCATAGTGATTTTCTGCATCATTTGGGTTGCCCGCATCTTTTGCCGGTTCATCATAAGCTTCAAAAACTAGTGCAGCACTATTGTTACTAAGCGTATTAACAAATGAATAAAGCGCCGTCAAATAAGTTGCAGCATTTGCAATACCTGGCGCACAATCACCCTGTATATAACAAAAATAATTTGCGTATTGTCCTGTTCCTTGAGTCGCCCACCCTGATTCTGCCATGAGAATCGTTCTAGAATTTTGGTAAAAACTCTGCATTTGAACATTGGCATAATCCCAAGCGATAGAATTTGTAAGCGTTGGATTGGTAGCCGCTTGGTCATAAGGTGATACACCCCATTGAAATGGATACGGATCAAATCCTATTGGCGCACTGGGTGTGTAACTATTAATTAAAGCTGTCATATCACCAACGCTACCGGGCGTCACGATATCTCCACTCACCAGCGCAGAGCTAACAGGCACAATCGTCGCAGCTTGAAGTTGATTGACAGCGCTAGTCAAATAGTTGATATCTGTATTACTATAATTTTCGTGTCCCGCCAAAACAAGCATGACAGTATTATTGAATGTATTAGTCCCTACGGCAGTAATGACATTATTCAGCACATTCACAGCATTTGTGATGTCAGCACTACTTCCATTTTGTGGAATGCTCGCCTCATAAACTACTTTAAGTCCTAATGCATTTGCCTGATTAATAATATCTATCCAAGCATATTCTAGGGTTTGATAAGAGCGTATAACTTGGTAACCAGCCGCTTTTAATTGTGACATTTCTGCATAGGTATTAGTGATAGCTGATCCATTTGCAGTGTTTGCGTAAAACACATCATGAGAATTCAGCGTACTACCACTAACATAATGATTAGGATTGTAATCAACACCAATTATTCCCGTCCAATTTGACGCTCTGCCACCAAAAGAGGGGGCAACTGTTGTTTGTATTTGGGGTAGTGTTACCGTTGAGCCACCATATGAAAGCGTTAACGATGCTGTTTTGCTTCCGCTACTTTTAGGCGAAAAACTGACAGAAACATTACAAGTGCCTCCGGGCCCCAATTTTGTATTACTGCAACTATCGCCAAATAAAAATTCACTGGTAGAACTAGACTGCGTTGAAACATTTAGCGATGTAGGCATTGTAAAAGGAAAGTTTGACTTAAATGTATATTGAACAAGATAGATAGTTCCAATACTCGTATTAGCAGGAATGGAACCCGAACTAATTGACCAACTAATAGGGTCGACCCCCGCAGCCGCTGTTTGCACATAAAGAAAAAATAATCCCATCACAAAATATCGAAATATCTTCATGTTTTTTTCCCTTATGACAATTTATTGAGATAGTAACGCACACTAATGGCAGCAGAATTTGAGGTTAATTTATTTGAGAGGGAATTGCCGGCGTTATTGCCTACGCCATAACCTGTTTTGGCAAAACCGAAATACCCATAATTGTATTCAAGAGTGAAGACGAGTTGTTGAGTTGCAATTAAGTCAAATCCAACGCCTAGCGCATAGCTAATATCCGTATTAGTACGCGTGCTATAGGCAGGACTGACACGTGCCGTGACACCAGGTATAGCTTGTTCGACATAACCACTGGCTTTATTTGCTGAAACGCCCGCACCAGCAGAGACGAATGGCATAAGATTACGCCAGCGATGAATATCCACCTTCAATACAGCTAATAAGGTTTGTCGTTGAATATTGTAATGATAAAGATAATTTGTAAAAGCCGGCAAAGAATATTGTTCAATAGAACCTGATACTTTCGCAGGATTAGCATAAGTATAATTTAAACCAAGGCTATAAAAAGGAAACCAAGTGTAACCGGTTGCCCAAGTGTATCCCATCAATAATGAGTATAACGCTGCATTATCCACTCGGTTACTATGATATTCATCAGATGGCCATCCTGGGCTAGTCGGGACAAAGTGGTTAACATCTACGTTGGAAGATGCAAGACCTGCACCTATGCCGACATATAATCCTTGCGGTGAACTTAGAGGAAGGCTTGTACTTGAATGACTGATTGCCCATAAAGACTGACTCAAACACAATAGAAAAACAGAACGAATAATTCCTTTCATCACAACCCTTCCCTTTGGCTCTCATGAACAATAATGCATCTTATAGGGAATATTTTTTTGATACAAGATTATATAAATAAACGAGAGTCTAATTGTTGACAATAATTTTTCAATTTGTGGGTTATTGGGAACTTTTAATCTGATGATTTGTGTTCTTGATATTTTATCCTGGCTCATTGTTGCTCTCCTTCATTTATCCTTTGTAGAAGTCTTCTTCTCTACCTACCTCAATAAAAGTTTCCTTATAGAATTTTCGTCAGCTTTCATCACCAGTGGAAAGTAAGCACAATCAAGGTCTGTTTCAGGCTGTTCAAGGTACATATGTATATCTTCAGAATTATTTTCAGCCTTTATTTGATTTAGCTTAATGTTTTTTGATTGACTAGAATTTTTGTGTTCTTGCTGAGTAACTTTTCTCTTTTTATTCCAAAAACTATAGCCTCTCCAATGATTACTGACATAGCCCATTATTACATTTGACAATTCAGGGTACTTAAGATTCTGATTTATTTGAGTGAATGCGTAGTCTCGTGCTTGATCAAGAATGTTTTTCACATCTTCATTGTCTAAAATAACTTCGCTCACTGTAAAAGTTATCATATTCAAAAAATCTATTAATTCAGTTCTCGTAGAATAATTCAGTCCATTTTCTGTAATATCAATCGTATCAACATATGGCGTAAATGAATCCATAATGGACTCAAGATTTTCTTTAGGTAGCGCATTGAATTTGCATCCACTTAAGCTGACCGAGTTGTTATTTGGAGGTATAACTGAAATTGCATCCTTAATGAGTTCTACATTCATTAAACCCATATTACAATACCCTAACTTTAGCATTGTGTTCCATTGCGCATTCAAACTGGATAGCATTAGCGCTAATTTCTCTCCTGCTAAATCCAGTGAATTATATTCTAGATCAATTAATTGTAGTGGCTCAGTACGACCCTGTAAAAATGTTGAGAAAAATAAACTCAACTCTTCACACGTATAATTTCTCAGGGAATTGTTACCTAATTCGAGAGAAACCAATTGATCAGGATGTTCTGAAAAAGCACACATAAAATCATTGAAAGGCAGACTGCCTAAATCATTTAGTTTTAAATTAATTGTCGATCTAACTTTAACAGATATATTCATTGTATTTCGATAGGAAAAAGCTTTTAAAAATATAGACAGCCCCTGTCCGCCTAACTTATTAAGACCATTCATACTAAAATTGATTCTGTAAATGAGAGCATAGATTGACTCTATTCCATTAGCCAAGTCTACAATCATCATGTTACCCAGATCATTGGCAAATAAATCAAGATAATCCAGTGAGACTTTTAGACCCGATAGAGCCTTGCTTAAGCCTGCACCTAACACTGACAAATGATTGCTGCTTAAATTTAGAAATTTTACAGAATTCTTAATTGTTTCAAAAGCGTCGCATAATCTATCGCTAGGAGTATAACCCAAAGAATTACCCGACAAATCTAGAGATGTTACACTCGATTGAATACCTCGCAATGCTATAGCTAAATTATCATCAGGTAGTAGTCCAAGATCATTGCAACTTAAATCTAAAAATTCTATCTGGCCTTGATGCGCTGATAAAATATCTGCAAGATCAATTCCAGCCTGACGATTAAAATCATTGGCACTGATATCTAGGGATTTAAGTGTAATTGCTAAAGATAGAATTGATTTTTTTAGCCATGGTGCTTCTACCAATCCAAGTTCATTTCTGTCTATCTGTAGCACGATGAGCTTGGCATGGAAAGAACCTAAGATTAATGCTACTTCTTCTCCACTTCGATGACCTAATTTATTTTCAGCAAAGCAAATCTCAGTTACAGTTTCTGGAATAAAAGACACAACGTAAGCCAAATCTGCGCTAGACATTAATTCAAATTCATTATCAGACAAATCTATCGAGCTAACAAAATCTGGGATTGCTGACAAACCTGCAGCCAGATCTTCTTTTTTGAATTTTCCAAATTGATTATCTGATAAATTGAGAAACAAAGTCCCAGGCTGAACAGCAGCAATTTGCTGTGATAAAGAAATGTCAGGATTAAGTTTAATAAAACATCACTCCTACTGGTTTTGAAGCATTTCATATAGCTAATTCATATGATAATATGCTGCAAAATTTAACTAACTAGTATTTATTTTGCGATAGTTTAAGATAGCACTGATAATTACTTAATTCAATAATAGGTACCCACGGATGTCATCGGCAAGGAAAACAGACAAAACAAGCACGCCTTCTGCTCTCATATTCTGGGATTTTGATGGTGTTATTCATAACGATGAAGCGCTTGATGAAAAATCACTAGAAACATTTAATAATGCGGGTTTCATTGGTGGAAAATTACTAAATGAATTTGCATTTAAAAAAAACGTTCAATTATCAATAAAATGTGATGTACGTGATTATGTTATTAGCATAAGACCGGACAATAAAAAGCATAAAGACTATATTATCACTCAAATTAAAAGCGTTGACGGCTTCGCTAAAGGCATAGGCGGATTTCATGAAGAGGACATTATTTGTCTTGGCATTGAAAAAACCGATAAGAAACAACGACGCTTCAATCTGGGCGCGCGTCAAACAAAGTTAAAAACGATAGAGGACATTTGCAAAGCTAAATATAGCCACCTCACCAAAGACCAAATTTTATTTATTGATAATGAATCTCAGCATCTTGACCCTGTCAAAAATGCGGGTTACGTCACTTTTCTTGCTGTTGATGATACCAGTCATTTTAATTTTGTTTCAGCGTTTCTACAAAATATAATAAATAAAAGATTCATAGGTGCTGATTATGACAGCAACTATGAACACGGATTAACTGTATTCGAACAGCCAGAAGAGGATATCGATAAAGAGCCTACAGTAATCAATGAACTTTGCTCCTCAGAATCATGCCAGATCAGTAAAGATCTGGTATAAAAAGATTTAAAGAGCAACGCTTACAATCTATTCTGAATAATTTCCATTTTCAGCGCTTTTGTAACCAAATTAGAACGCGTTTTACAATGCAACTTTAATTTGATTGTTGATACATAATGTTCAACAGTGCGTGGCGATAAAAGCAAAGATTTAGCAATTTCTTTAATAGTCATGCCTTTTACTAGTAGAAACAAACATTCCGTTTGCCGTTCCGTTAGCAGAGGCTGAGCTTGCTCTCTCATGTTTTGTATGAGCGAGATACCAATGACGCCTATTCTTTTCTTGGCACGTGTATTCAGAGGAGCTTTATAAGACAAAAGATTGACTTTAATCCCATTAACAATAGTGACAGGTTGAATAAACTTTTCAGGTTGAGCCAGCTGTAAGACACGCTCATCGTTACTACGCAGTTTTTTTGCTTCATCATAAGGCAGATACGGCATATCAAAATCCTCACACCCAATAAAATCCACAGGCTTTTTAATACCGATATCTCTTGCCATGGCCTCATTCATTTCAAGATATTTACCCTTGGTATCTTTGGCATAAATATGAAAAGGCATAGCCTCAAATAAGCTAAGATCACAATCGATAGGAAGATTCATTTTGGTGAGTTGCATTAGCTCTTGCGTGAAAATCATAATAACTCCGAAATGATTATGAATTTTCGCAGTATTATATACAACTGTGAAAAAAAAAGCACGTATGATTTGCTATCGCGATGAACACATTTATAATAATAATCAATGCGTTAAAAGTATAGGGGGATTTCTACCCTATTTGATTCGTGCCCTACAGTCAATGCCTCAAGCGATTGTCAAGCATGAATCTATCCTTCTCAGGAGTAGTATTTTTGTTTTTTATAGCTCTTATCGTTCCGTTTGCAAATACTGAAAAATTCAACAAAAGTTGGGGTAAATAGGCTCTGCTTTCGTGACAATCAGCAGGAGTTCTGTTATCCAAATCAGCATTAACTTTGCTTATAACATCTTTAAAACTGACTTCGCGATCTCGGTTAAATTTCCTAATTTCAAAAAAATGACTGCGGTAAAAATTGACATTCTTCTCTAATGAAAATTGGCTTGCATTTTCTCTATTAGATAGGTTGCACGTATAATAATGATGATCAATACAGATTTTAAATTGAAAACCCATGAAAAGCATTTTTGACTGCTCATCTGAATTGTCTTTATCGGTTATCATCAAAAGAAGAGAAAATTCATCTAGTAGATGAGTTGCATTACTTGGAGGAGTATATGATACACAATAACTATCGCGATCATTTTTAATTTCACGATCCACCTCAAACAAAGATACACCTGAGGTATCTTGTTTGCTTTCTTCTCGAAGAGAATGCTTCTTTGGTAGTATTGATTGTAGTTCTAATTTTAATAAATCGGAATTTGGCAATTTGACAGAAATAAACTGACCAAATAACCAAGCTTGGAAATTGAAACAATTGCGATAATACATCATGTCTAAAGAATATCGCTCATATTGCTCTTTTATAGAAAACTCTCTTTGCTCAGCCTCTCTACTGGCTTTAGCTACTGCAGAACGCAGATTTTTATCCAGATCGATACAAATATGAATGAGTTTTTTGATAAAATCTTCTAGATGAAGGATATTTCCACCATTGGTAGAAACCGCCATACTGTCTTCAAGGCTATCGAATCCATCTAATCCAGAATCATCGATCGTTTCTAGAATATCATTTAGAGATCTTTCATTTTTCTCCTTAATGACACACAGTATTGACTTGAGAGAGGAGCTGAGATTAACCAAATTATCAATTATTACGCTAGGGTTGACGCTATGAGGCTCTGACTTGGAATCTATGCCAGCACTGAGACAAGTAATAATATCTTTATCTAATTTAGGATTATGAATTTTTGCTTTTAATTTCGCAAAAAGATTTTTGCTGGTATCTTCAATAACCGCAAGGTTGGTGCTTAAAGTCAACACTTTTTCTTTATCTTTGCTAGGTGAATTAGGCATAACAAACCATTCAGCATTGACGTATTCGACTTGTGCTTTCATCGCAGCATACTTGCCTTTCCAATCTTCAAACAGGCCATGAAGTCGAGTATTTTGCTGTCTTGACCGCTTTAGTTCTTCTGTCACCTGATCAAGGAGAGATAAAGCTTTCTCATACCCCGACTGAAGTTTTTCATATTTGTCTTCAATCTGTGTCACGTGTGCTGGTTGAGCAGATGTAGATATCATAACTATATCCTTTATCAATCGTATCAAATTAGTGTGTTAATGTAATATTGTGTTGTACATCTGAGGTAGCATTTTCTTTTACTAAGAGAATATCATCTGGAAATTCTTTTAAAGCTGCTTCAACCTGTGTTTCTACCTTAGTAAAGAAAGCATCTCTACCAATTACCTTCGGCGTTGACTTACCGGGAGCATACTTTCCTCTTACAAATGGTCTGCAACTAAGTCCATTCCAAAGCATTTGAGTCATAGACTCAGCACATATTGATCCATCGCATACGTCATCCCAGCGAGGTCCGCCCCAATAGATACACTCCGTAATCACATCTGAAACAGCCTGAATGAGCTTATCGTCTTTTTTTATTGTTGCTATATTATACTCACCAAGCTTTTTTAGTGCGGCATCAGCAAACTCTTTTCCGTAATTTACAACGAATTTTTGAGTATGATCATTACTGATGAAACTATCAGAAATTTGGGCGTTATTTTTTTCACTATGTTCAATAACAGGCAATCCGTCAACAATCTTGGGTATATATGCAGGATTAGCTTCAGCTTTCTCTTTCTCTCTTTTCGTAATCTTTTTTAAGATAAAATTCTTATAATATCTACTCAAGTCATTTGCACTTAATCCATCATCCCGGAGTTCAGCACCCGGCATAGTTTCAATTGCTTGCATGCATCTGGTATAGTAGGAAATAGTATCATTTTCAAATTTCAAGAATATGCAGCCCTCGGAGCCAGGATTTAATTTATTTTCGACCTGACCTATAACATCGCTCGTTAATTCACATATTTGACTGATGTCTGCTATGTGTTTTCTGAAAGGTGAACCTTCCCTTGCCATCTCTCTTTTTTTAATACTTTCTATAATATGATTTTTCAAGTCATCTGAAATGTCTTTTATTGAAATTTTTTCTTCTCCCCAAGTTTCCATAGAGAATGACTCTATACTTTTTAATCCATTAGCATAATAGGTGATCATCCCATTAGACAGGCTAATGTAAATATATCCATCAGATTCTTTTGTTGCATATTCACTTATGTTATCCGTCACTTCTTGCGTTAAATCTGCAAAACTATACCATTTCATTTGGTGAAATATTTTTCCCAAAATGGCGAGAGCAACAACCTGTGTATCCGATATGATAGTATCCTTAGTTATGGATTTTTCTAAATCATTTCGTTCTTCCTCCGAAATTTCTGAATCTATTAAAGATCGTCTAGTATCAGCCAATGTTGTTTGGGCTGAATTGATAATTCTATCAGCACATGATGAATCATGACTAATTCCATGCCGAACTAACCGTGAGCCATTAGAAGATACCCCGTTTTGTTGCGACTGAGAATCTCTTGTAGAACCTGTACATTGGATTGTAATCACGTTCGGTGATCTTGATTTCCAATGAGAAAACAGTTCTTTCGTAGCCGTATTATCTATCATATTAAACAACTCACTTGTATGAAGAAGTGAAAATATTTTCATACTGTCACACCAAAAACCTATAAAATCTTTATAGAAGATTCGATGCTTACTATCGCGACTAGTCTCCTTATAACCTTTCACACTTTTGCTAAATCGTGTGTGGAAATTATCATGAAATTTCAGCAAAGCTTCCTCTGAAATTTTTTTAGATTCAATTAATTTACGAAGTAATGTAATTTGCCTATGAGCCAATTCCACCCTAAGAGAATAGCTAAGATCAGCAATTTCATCACTTTTTTTACAGAATTTTAGATAATCATCTAGTTGATTGTATTTTTCTATATATAAATACAAATGGGAATCATCTAAATTTTCATGAAGAGAGTTTTCTGTATTTAAGTAACTCTTAAATACTCTAATTTTAATATCTTTTTCCATTTTTTTATAAAATTCTTCAAAGATTTTTACGTCAAATTGAGACAACTCATCTGCTTGAAGAAAAAACCATTGTGGATTAAATTTTCGATCTGTTAAATCAAAGAGGAAAGTATATTTTAATAAAGAGGGCTGTTGTTTTGTAGCGCTTGCACCATCATTCATTGAACCAACCAAAGAGAAGAGACCGAATGATGAATTAATGGCTGGCAAATCTTCTTGTATTTCTGATAATTGATATCCACTATCAATTAAATGTCTATTAAATTTACTTATCCCATTTGAAAGCTGCACGCACTCACTTTTTGCATTTTCAATATGTTTGATAGTTTCTTTAGTAAACTGCTCTCGTATGCTTAGTAGTTTAGTGCAATGAACGATAATAGCTTTGATTATTTCATCTAATGCAACCTTTATATTTACAAAATGTCGATAATTATTACTCCACTCATCCCCACTGATTTTCTTATGCTTTATTGCACCATTAATCTGACTTGCAATTTCATTTAACTTATTTAGGCCTTTATATAAAGAATTAATGATGGCACGGATTTGACTGACTAACCCATGAGAAGTATGTCGCATCACAATAAAATATGTTAAGTCACCCTTTGTGCCCGCAACTTTCGCAGCTAGCTTTATATAGGGATATAAATACGCTAGATTTTCAAGATCAGATGCAAACTTTACATATAAATTCATAAAACATTCAGAGTTCGCGTTGCTTTTAAATTTCCTGATGGGTTTGTAAATACCACAGTCATCTTTGGAAAATTCTGCCATGATCACTTGTTTTTGTTCTGCATTAGTAACTAGATTAATATTATTTACATTACATGTTTCGCCTATAAATGTATTCAATGAGTTACTGAATTTATTAATAAAAACTTCAAAACGGGTTGGATTTTTATCGACATTAATGTAAGGTCTTAGATTCTCTCTTGGCGATACACCCAGCGCAATACATCTTGATTGTTCTTTTTTGATTTCGCTTAGACTAATTCCCTCTGCGTCTCTTAATGCCGCTATATTTAATATATATTCAAAACCATAATTTACTAAATTAGATACCTTACTACCCATATTTACTAGATGATCTTTTGCATTACGGTTGAGAAGGATATCTTCTACAATATCGCACATTTCTTTTAGATATCTGGCTGTATCCGACAGTATAGCAGCAGCATTTGAATGCTCATTTTCATGCATGCATTTTTCATAGTCATCATTGTTTATCATTTCAACAAAAGTTTGATAACTTCTAATTTCCTTGAGGGTTTCGTCAGAGCTTAAATTTGATTTTGTAAGTGCATACAATGTTTGGATTAAAAAATCAAAAACAAACTTTATTGCACGAGAATTACCACGGAATAAAATATAAGATTCATACTCTTTATTATACTTTGTTAATTTCTGAACAGCAGCCCTACATTGCGATAGAATTCTACTGTCATTTTCAAATCTACTTTCTTCGACTTCTGTTTCGGCATATAGTTTGTATGGAGCAAAACAATAGTCAGGTTTTTCTATGAGCCTAAAGTTAATGGGAACGACTTCACTGCCTTTTTCTATAACTCTGTATGCTTTAGCTGCATTTTTAATAATTCGCACTTCAGCACTAGAATAACTGTCGAGATACTTCTTTAATTCATCATATGCTAAGACTACAAAACCCGCAAATGCTGTTGCCGCATTATTTCGAGTATCTAGCGCTTGTACAATAGATTGAGGTACACTTACACTTCGATTGTTTTCCGTAATTGGCATTTTTACATCTCCAAACAAGGATTGAAATAAAATTTAAAATCATTATTATTCACGCTTTATTTTCCGCTGATGCTCTTAACCATTTATGATTCAACTACAATATCGTCGCATAAAATACCAAATAAATTGAATATTCAAATAGAGTAGAAATCACCCTATCCCATATGACAACTACTCTCTAAATAAAAAAAGTGATACCATGCACCATTCAAAATACACTACAGTCATGATGCGAGGAGACATGATTATGCGAAGCAATAGCAAATATCTAAAACTACCCAGCGGTAATCTAGCGTCTAAGTGGGATAGACTTGTCGTTCTCCAAATGTGGCGTGAACATCTTCAGCTTAATAACAATTTGACGATAGTCGATGCTGGCTCAAATTCTCCCTCATTACCAATAAACCTTATTTATGCTATTGAAATGCAACATCAATGGATTGAGTATTCTAAACCAAGCACACTTGCAGAGCATTACTGGGATACGCACCCAGACACAGCAGAAACCATAGACCATGTAGCTAAGATAGGTAAAGCATCAAATTATGGCTCCCCTTATGGTGACGAGAAACCAACCACACAAATAGCGAAAACACTTACCAGATATTATAATAATAAAATTACCATCGATGCTAATCACATCTTAATTACAATGGGGAACAGAGGTGGTCTCAGCACACTCTTTACAACGCTAGATAGAAACTATCCCAACACCTGGATCATGATCACGTCTCCAAGTAATGCGATGGTAGACATGACTGGTAAAAGCATAGGATTGCACCCTATTCCATTAATAAAAGAACCTGGCAAATCTGTAACACGACAATCGCTTGAAAAAAGTATGCGTGACGCAAAAAAAAGAAATCGTAAAATTAAGGCATTCTTCTTCAGTGATCCTAATGATGCTCTAGGAATGCGAATATCAGAATCAGCATGGCAAGATATTGCTGAGTGGCTAAAACTGAATGAAGGCTTGATTATTATTAAAGATGACATGAGCGACTTAAGTCTTGATGGCAAGCGTCACCCATCTCTGCTCGAGATCGCACCTGATTTATATCATCGCACTATTTTACTCCGCGATATGACAATGGGAATGTCTACTGTGGGTGAGCCTATTGCCGTGTGCGTCACGCCTGACTCAGAACTACTGAGTCTTCTTTCGGCTACAAACATATCTCATACGGGCCATGCGCCCAGAATGGATCAACAAGCACTTGCATGCGCTTTTGATGCCTTTTATGATGAAGATAGAAATAGACTTGTTCGACATTATAAGCCTCAAGTCAACCTGGCTGAAAAATTGCTTTCTGATTTGGGCGCAGCAATACCGGATCCAAATTATCAAGTTCAAGTGGGTTACTCTGTCTTGGCTAATCTTGATGATTTCATCGGACTTGAGTTGCCTAGACAAGTCTGTGAGATGCTTGGCAAATCAGGTGTTATTGAGACAGATGAAGATATCGCCTATTACCTCCTCTTTAAAAGCATCCTGGTTGCCCCTCTGTCGTATTTTGGCGCTGACCCTAACTTAGGCTTTGTCAAGATAACCTGCAGTGGTGGTGATACTAAAATTAAAACAATACGTAGTCTTCTAGAAGACAACCTTGTGATTGCACGTCAAGCAAAAAAAACGCGCTTAGCAACAAAAATTGCTGCTGCCAAAAAATCGCTTTCCGAAACAGATAATACTGACGATGAAAAAAGCACACCAAACAGTGTCAACCTAGCATTACAACTAAAAGCAGATATTCAATTACTAGAAAAAGAGTTACAAATACTCACTGCACGTCTTGCTGCTGTTGATCATCAGAAAAAACGTCTTTTCATAAAAAATCGTATCGATACACAATCAGAAACCGAATGTACCGAACAACAATTAGATACAACAATCAAAGTCTTAGGAAACTTTTTCAGCAAATTGCTAGCCAGCTCACAAAAAAAATATCGCAATACTTTATTCAATGAAGCAGCGAGGAATAATATT
>CAJCIZ010000132.1 GCA_903970525.1 Myxococcales bacterium
TCAGGATAGCTATTTTAGAAATTCTTAAACTTAAAAACGTAACCGATACTGAGTTCGACAAAGCTTGGAATGCAATGCAAGGTGATGTTAAAAAAATAAGCGAAAGACTGGAAGAATTGAAAAAACAAAACCCAAGCTCTAACATTGTATTGGTTAGTGTCACAAGCCAAATCCATGTAAAAAACATATTTGATACATTGAAACCAAACATTGTGCTTAATGAAGAAAAAGCTAGCAATCCTACTCTTTTACAGAGTATTCCTTTATACGTTTCCTATCTCTCAACTGCTTTTAAAGCAAACCCTATCAACAAATCTTTGGTGGAAGAAGTTTTTAATCAACGAAAATTACAGGCAAATAAGACAATCTTAATTATAAACCCTGAAAGTAATACATATACTGATGTTAAAAAACGTGATGAAGCTAATGCCGCATCTGTCAAACAGTGGGCAGAAGGATTAGGTATCCGTGTTATCGAACGCCAAAATAAAGAAAGCGTGCTCGACACCATAGCTAACTTTAGAAATCTACAGATTGCTACATCAGGGCTTAGATCTGAAACAAGTGCGGCCGCGTCTATCTAGTGAATAGCATTGCAGCAGGTTGTACGCAAGACAAGTATTCTTCGTGCATGTTGTTTAGTCTTAGATTCAACATTCGTATCCGTTCAGATAAGTGCATTTAGCTGAACGGATACGGAATATCGTCATACTGAACGGAGCATATTAATTGATTTAGCGCATTTCATTTGAATATGGATAAAAATACGGCAAAAACTGAGCACGATTTAAAGGGAATCTGAGATTTGATATCTTTTTACCAGGATTCCGGCCGGACCTCTATATCAAAGATTGGGATAAAGCCATCAAGTATGCAGCAGATAGCGGGTGGTTAGATGATACTATTTTGATGCTAACTGGATCGGATTCCAGTTTAATTCAAGAGGCGCGTGTACGATTTCCCGGTCGAAGAGGTAAAGCTGATATCGTTAATTTCCATATGTACCCACTGTCGTTTCGTGAGCTCGTTGACTTAAAACATCCATCTCTGAAGTCACCGAGTATTGAGTTACTTTTTAAAGAATGGGATCAATATTTATTACATGGTGGGTATATTACTGCTATTAATGATATGGCTGAATATGGCTATATTACAAACTCAACTTTATCTACTTATTCTGATTGGATCAGAGGTGATATGTTGAAACGAGGTAAACAAGAGCATTATTTAAAAGAAATACTCATAGCAATCATTAAGCGATATACCAGCCAAGTAACTTGGAATGCATTATCAAAAGAGCTCTCAATTGATCATCATAAAACAGTTTCAGACTATGTAATTTTATTAGAAGAAATGGATGCTGTTTTCATTCAATCTGCTTTACTGGAAGATAAACTCTGTGCTGCTCCGAAAAAGGCACGAAAAATTGTATTTGGTGATCCTTTTATTTTTCATGCAATACACGCTTGGTTAGAGCCAGATAAGCAATATTTCCAAAATCAAATGGTGTCATTATTAGCAGATAGTGACTGGAAAGCAAAGTTGACTGAAGCCACTGCTATCACTCTATATAGAAGATATTACTCAACATTTTATATTAAAAGTGAAGGCGAAGTTGATATAGCATATATTTACAAAGGCCATTTTTTCCCTATTGAAATTAAATGGACCAATCAACTGAGAACAACAGATTTAAAACAAATATTGAAATATAAAAACGGTAAGATTCTAACTAAAAGGTTAATAGCAGATAAGTTCAATCATCTCGAAACAGAGCCGTTACCATTGGCGCTTTGGGAGTTAAAAGGAGAAAATAATAAAATATCGCAATAACTCGCGAAATGAGATTCTTAAAATAGTCGTTCTCAGCATCATCATATGTTAATTGAATCCTAGTTACGCTAGTAGGTAATTTACTAATCCATCCAAGTAATCCGTGATGCTCATCAAGCAAATTTGTTCTTGTATCAGCATGACAAAAATAGATAGAACTATCATTTGCGATTGCAACTATGCCAGAGCAAGTATTTAGGCGGATTCTCGTCTCAACTGCGACAAAGCCCTGAAACTCGCTATTGGCAAAGCCTCTAGCGCCTGATTAAATTAAACCCAACTCTTTCCGCAGCCATTCTACATCGACTTTTGACAGACTGTCTGAATTAATATTTCTACGCTCAAAGTCCAGCAGTAATGCCTCTAGCCGCTCTCGGCCAGCTTCCGTAGCCACTGACTGTCGAGGCGTTAGATCATTGAGTGCCGGCACGGGCAGATCCAACCAGTTAGCCCAGTGCTGCCGAATATGCTCCTCGACTTTAGCCAAGATTTCTGGGGGCATCGATTCTGGCGTTAAAGTTGATGTTGACTGACTTTTAGTTGTTCCGCTAGATTTTTGTTTTGATATTTTTTGAAGTGATTGTTTTTTTAAACGTAACAATGTGGCATTGTCACCCAGATATCGTGCTATTGATTTTTCCGCTTTTTTTGCCCTGTTTTCTGAATTTGTTTCTAGTGTTATTTTATTTTTTTCAATGACAATATTGCCAAGCAACGTTGTTTCCCAATGCTCATGTTTCTTGTTTCCGCACTTCACCCATGGCAATTTAATCTTAGAAATCATACCCGTTTTTTTATTTCTTTTGGCATCTGCTAGAAAACCATCGGGCTTCTTGCTTAAAGTCATTGGCAGTAGTGCCCTGCATGCTTTCTCAGGTTCACAATTCAAAGAATATGACAAAGTGCACAAAAGAATTGGATCACCATCTGTGTTGTACATTTGTGGCTGCGGTGGATTAAGCATCTCTTCTAGAAACTCAAGAAGAATTTCCCTCATTGAATCTTCAAGTTCATATGCTAGTTTATGTGGATTAAGATCACCAGCATCCTTTCTCATTGCATCACGAATATCTAGTAATTCCGTATGAAATTTCGATGGAATAATCATTGGCAATACGCCAACACAAACTGATTGTCCATCCATTGAAAGCACCCGAGTAAACATGATATCCCCTGTTTTAAGGATGTTTGACGCCTGTAATTCTTTAACCACCACCGTGGATTTTAAAAATATGTCTTTTAATGTCAGGCTTCTTCCTGCAGTAACGTCTATCACTACATAAAAGCTAAAGTGTGTCTGGCATATCTCTTTTATAAATCTTTTCTCATATTCATTAAGCGTATGTCCCTTCTTTTCAAGGTATTGCAGCGCAACCGGAAATCCTTCTTCAATTTCTGTAAGATGTATATTTCTGAGATTATGTGGCTTCCAGTTAAAAAGAAACCAGTCTTCAAACAGTTGTACGGCTAAAGACTCATGTAAATTTTTCGGGAGCAAGTCTTCTTCACCAAACCAAAAATCATCCCAGGCGTGCTTTACAAGATCAGGAGCCACCAACATAATCCACGGACGCAACACACCTTCAACTAGTTTTCCTTCGGTTTCCCGTATTTTCTGCCACCCCGGATCTGATACAACAATTCTGTCATCTACGATGCAGCACTTCTTGAATTTTTTTCCGCTGCCACACGGGCATAGTTCATTTCGTGCCACCTGTGTATTCATAAGGACATACTCCTAGAAATCTGCTGAATATTTTCATTGTACACTTCTTCCGGTGTTCTAAAGCCGAGGCATTTCATCGGTCTGCGATTAATACGCATTACGATCCTGTTAATTTCTTTTTGTGACATTTTATTGATTTCCGTTGTACGTGGCAGTTCAAAACGTAGAACGCCATTTCCATTTTCAACACTTCCCTTCTGCCATGATTTATATGGGTCACAGAAAAAAGTGGAGATACCCAATTGTCTCACGATTTCCAGATGAGAAAAAAACTCGCTGCCATTGTCAAAGGTTATTGAAGAGATTGCATTTCGTTTTCCATCAGAAAAATAGCTAATAATGCGTAACGCTGTTTCATAAGCATGCTTGCTTGGATTAAGCAGTGCTACAAAAAATCGGCTGGTTCTTTCTCGCAGAGTAATCAAATTAAACTTTGCACCACTTTGAGTGAACAGCATTAAATCTCCTTCCCAATGACCAAATTCACCTTTTTGGTTTATGACATCGGGTCTTTCAGCAATTGGAACCCGGCACGGAATCATCGCGCGTGACTTGCGAGAACCTCTGGGAGTCCTCCACAGGCGCTTCCGTCTCAGATAGGCATAATAACGATTACGCTTCCCACAATCACTATAAATCCAACGATAAATGGTTTCATGGCTTACTGTGCCACGGGGGCTATTCTCGCGTTTCAGATACCCGGCAATTTGCTCAGGCGACCAGCCTTCTTTTAGACGATTGGCAACCAACTTTGATAGTTCACTGCTCTCATTGAGTTTTAGGCATCTTGCTTTACGCTCTTTAACGCGGCTTTCGGCAACAATTGGCAAATACCCTATAGCTTTTGTGCCATTTCGGCTAATTTCACGATAAACGGTCGAGCGATGAAGCCCTAGCTGGGTGGCTATAGCCGGTTTGCTAAAGCTTGCACGCAGGAGTGTTGAGATGGCCACCCGCTTTTCGCGCGTGATTTGTGAGTATTGTTTACCCATGTGAATCCTTTGTAAGCGGTCTATTTAGAACTGTATCACCCCTTTCCCGCTGCTAAGCAATTTTTAAAATTTTAACTTTTGGAAGATTGATATTCCACGGCAACAAGGACTCATAATCCTCGAGAGTTAGGATATTCTTCATTGAGCCAAGTATTGAATTCAGTAAACAGTGGCTGCATATGCTTGTTACGAAACTCTTTTTTTGCATTTGGTGAAAGCGCTAATTCTTTTGCCTTGCGCTCCAGACGATAAATATTTTGATAGAATCGAAGCGCATGATGGGATAATCCATCCTGTGATTTTACTTGTTTTGCTATCGCTTCAAATTTTCGCCTCGAATGTGGTTAATAGACCGCTTACGTTGGCAAGAACGTTTTGGTGAATTTCAACCCTCTAGAAATTGTTGATTTGTGTACACCAATTTCTTTTGCAATTTAATTTTGATTAAAACCAGCTTTCCATAGGCAAGTATTAAACGAACCTGACCATACATTCTGAATATCTGTAGATTTTCAAAATGGAAATAAGCAATCACTTTTTTTTGTTGGATTTATAACTTTAAATAGGATTTATAATTAAGTATCTTAAATGGATCGTGATATCTAAAATCTTCTCCTCGGTAAATAAGATATCCATTATCGTCATTTTCTATAAATTCCTGCATAGCAGCAAGCATTCGAGGAATAAATGTCTCAGAATTTTTAATTTCAATAAATTCCTTTTTACTTTTTCTATCTATAATTAAATCTACTTCTACTCCATTAGATGTTCTTAAATAGTAGATTTCGGCTAATGATTTTGAGTGTAATTCTTTCTTAACAATCTCACTAACAATATAATTTTCAAATATGCTGCCAGCCATCGGCCCATTTTCAAACATTTTTTTGTTATCAATACCCGTTAAAAATGAAACTAATCCAGTATCATAGAAATAGATTTTCGGACTCTTGACTATGCGTTTACCATAGTTCTTATAATAGGGTGGAACAAGAAATATTAGATATGAGGCTTCAAGAATTGAAATCCATCGTTTAATAGTTTTCACATCTACGCCAATATCATTAGCATACCGAGTCATATTTAATTGCTGTGCCGTATTAGCTGCAAGTAGTTGCAATAATTTGCGCAAATCTCTAATATCACCAACATGACCAATTGCCGCTATATCTTTATGTAAATAAGTTTCTATATAGGATGCAAACCATTCAGAAGACATTGCAAATCCATCATCAATTAATTCCGGATATCCACCCTTATAGAGTGACTCGTCTTGTAAATTTTCTGGTATTTCAGAAAATTGGAACGGTAATAGTGATAATAAACCAATCCTTCCTGCTAAAGACTCCGATGAATTTTTTATTAAAGAGAATTGACTGGAGCCAGTTAAGATAAATTTCCCTTTATTTGCTCTGTCGTTATCGACCGCTATTTTAATATAGTTAAACAATTCCGGTACTTTTTGTACCTCGTCAAAAATAATCTTATTATTATAGATGGAAATGAATCGTTGCGGATCTTCATGAAATAAGCTGACAATTCGAAAATCGTCAAATGTGATATAAGTATAGTCAGGGAGCGTATGTTGTAATAATGTCGATTTTCCTGACTGACGCGGGCCAGTAAGACCCACTGCTGAAAAATGAGCTATATATTCTTTTAATTTTTTTTCTAATACGCGATGGTAATAATGCATAATTTATCACTATGTAATAATGGAATATGACTCCATTATTGCATAAATGAGTAGTTATGTAAAATATGGATTGCCATGCCTGATTTACATTAAGTAAATAGTCAATAAAGTCAATCAGTTAAAATAGCGATAGTTATGTGACGTCAAGATGCTGAAGAATAGATTCTAAATTTAGTAGCCTATTATCAGCAAAGTCATTATAAAATATTCTTCATACTATTTAATGAGAACATTGCGCAAGGCCCGCGAACAAGTAAAAGTTATGGTCGAAACTGGGTTCTCTACCCACCGGATCAAAAGTTACTTGAAGAAATGGGCCCTTTGGTGGGCAATCACATCAGAAACTTGGAATTATGAATATCTTCTTCGCCAGTTTATTAAGTCATGTTGGGATTATCGTCTCGGCGCATTTGCAGCCGAACTGTTACCCAGCATTACATTATCACACACCAACGACTTGGTGAGTGATCTGGTTGGGTCTGTTTAAATCCAATTGCTGCTGTTTTTGCTTGACACATGCTTCGAAAAATCGGGGCCGCGCCGCAACGTACCGCCCGCGCATCAGCCAACACACGCGGCCCCCTCAGGGCATATTTATCTCCCAAAAAACCAAAAAAGTGAGTTGTACCAATACCAGAAAGGACCTTAGGAGTACCGTTTGAAAAATCGAGACGATCGCGCGCTAGCTCGTCAGCGTCATTTCGAATGCCCTTCTTAAAAATTCCAAGATCACAACGCTCCGAACGAACCTGCAAGGCAGGATAGACTATCGCGTCAAGCGCATCACTTTTGCGGCTCCACCAGCCGCCAAGATTAGGACGCGCTTTATCTTCGACATTTTCATTGTTAACATTTGCTTCAAATGTCGCAATCAAATCAAGAAAAATTTGTATAGAAAAAAGAAAGCCTGATCTCACAACATGATTAGGATTAGGAGTTAATGCTTGCCTGAAATTTTCAGCAAGCTGTAAAAAAATCGGTAGTGTTAACACTTCTTCCCAGCGGACACCGTCTGTTATCTCTTTGCTTTCTATGATTTCCTGACAGATGGTTCTTATGGCCGCAATGTATGGCGCCATTGTTTCTTCAGTTGCCTTTTGCGAATCTTTTTTCCACTCTGCGATTTGTTTATCGGCGTTGGCAGAATTTTCAAAACAGGAACCTAATCGCTCGACCAACCCGAAAGGTTTTGCTTCTGGTTTCATATTAGGTGGATTGCGATCACCTGCTGCGTAAACAGTTTGTAATGGGGTTGCTTCAATCCATTGACCGTGTGGGTCTTGGATTTTGACAGGGATGGACAAGCTTTTTGGGTTCTGTCGCGCGAGGGCTAGGGTT
>CAJCIZ010000133.1 GCA_903970525.1 Myxococcales bacterium
ATATAATTCTTTGCAATATCAACACCAATTATCGTAATATCTGTCATGACTCGCTCCTTTTTTTGAATGAAATGTATCAATCTCATTCTGGCACTTTAGATGCCGTTATTGAAGTGGGCGAGTCCATACCATCATGCCAGCTGAGAGCATGCTGACATGCCAGCTGAGAGCATGCTGACATGACAGGGATCTCAGAGCACTTGAGGCACTTACAGCATTAATGATACGATCTCATTCAATCGACTGAATGAGAATCCAACATGAGCATACGTGTATTAGTGAATGGTGCCTCTGGCCGCATGGGGCAAGCGACTGTTAAAGCTATTTCTGATGACCCAGAACTAGAATTAGTCGGAGCACTTGGACGCAAAGATAATCTGGCAACTGAAATTAAAAACAAGAAAGCACAAGTCGTCGTAGATTTCACCAACGCGGATTCTGTGTTTCACAATACTGAAATTATCATTGAAGCAGGTGCGCATCCTGTCATCGGTAGTAGCGGCTTACTGGCCGAACAAATTAAAACATTTCAAGAACAATGCACAAAGAAAAAATTAGGCGGCATTATTGCACCCAACTTTTCTCTTGGCGCTGTGCTGCTCATGAAACATTCACAAGAAATTGCGAAATATTTTTCGCATGTTGAAATCATTGAAATGCATCATGATGGCAAACTCGATAGCCCTTCTGGCACCGCAATTCGCACAGCTGAAATGCTTGCTGAAAATTTTATACCCGCAAAATCAGATAAAAAAACTCGGGAAATTATTCCAGGTTCGCGCGGCGCTATTCATCAACACATTCCGATACATGCCATTCGATTGCCGGGATTGGTGGCACATGTGCAAGTGATTTTTGGTGGTACAGGTGAGACATTGACACTGAAACATGATTCTATTGATAGGTTGTGTTTTATGCCGGGGGTTTGTTTAGCGGCTAAGAAAGTGGTGGAATTAGATAAACTCGTTTATGGGTTAGAAAATATTTTATAGACTATTCAATAGATTAAATGAGCTGGTGCCAAGCATTAAATCTCCTATACTATATAGATACCCACATCAACACAGTGAGGACGTCCCATGAAATCATGTGTATTTTGGGTCAGCATTATCCTCTTATCATTCTGCGTCACAACTCGCAGCTTCGCAGCAGATCAAGCTGTGATATTAAACATTAACACAGCCATAGGTCCCGCCACACAAAGTTATATTGAACATGGCATTGAATATGCCGCTGCACAACATGCGAATGTTGTAATCTTACGTTTGGATACACCCGGCGGATTAGAAACCTCGATGCGTGGAATCGATAAAGCAATATTAGAATCACCCATTCCTGTCATTACCTTTGTCGCGCCTGCTGGCGCGCGCGCTGCGAGCGCAGGCACATTTATTTTATATGCCAGTCATATTGCCGCCATGGCCCCCGGCACAAATGTAGGCGCAGCATCGCCTGTTAACATTGGCGACGAATCACCCAACATCAGTCAATCTCCCGAAAAAAAGAAATCTGACATCATGAGCATGACAACATTAGAAAGAAAAGCTCAAAATGATGCTGCTGCGTATATCCGCAGTCTTGCAGAATTGCGCGACCGAAATGCAACCTGGGCAGAACAAGCTGTGCGTGAAGCAGTGAGCCTCTCCGCAAATGAAGCACTGAAAGCAAAAGTCATCGATGTTGTTGCAAACAATGTTCCTGATTTACTACATCAAATCAATGGCCATCCTGTCAAAGTCAAAGGTACGCTACAAAATTTGCAAACTGACAATCTCACCCTCAATGAATACAAACAAGATTGGCGCTATGCACTTCTCTCTGCTATCACTGATCCAAATATTGCTTATATCTTATTGTTAATCGGCATTTACGGATTATTTTTTGAATTTTACAACCCAGGTTTTGTGCTGCCTGGCGTAGCAGGTGCGATATGTTTATTACTCGCATTGTATGCTTTCCAACTTTTGCCCATCAATTATGTCGGATTTGCTTTGCTGCTACTCGGTATCACTTTCATGATTATTGAAGTGCTGATTTCCAGTTTTGGTATTTTAGGGATAGGTGGAATTATCGCTTTTGTGACAGGATCGATTTTATTATTAGATATCCAGAGCCCAGGGTATACTATTGCCTGGTCCTTAATTGTCATGATGACAATATTCAGCGTCATGTTTTTCTTGATTGTGATTGGCATGACAGTACGCGCTATGAGAAAAAAGATCGTCAGCGGCAAAGAGGCGCTGATTGGCACTGCGGGAATAGTTTTAGATATCAGCCTTGAGAATGGTTTACTCGTGAAAATCCAAGGAGAAACTTGGAAAGCACATTGCGCATCACCTCTCATGCAAGGACAAAAAATTCGTGTCCGAAAGATTTCCGGGTTGGTGCTAACAGTAGAGCCTGATTTATAATATTTCGCTTGATTACATAAGGAGTTGTCCCATGATAGAAAATTTAGCGCCCTACGGTTATGTTCTCATACCCATTATCATACTTCTACTGATCAGCATAAAAATTCTACGCGAATATGAGCGCGCGGTTGTCTTCACACTAGGTCGCTTCACCGGTGTGAAAGGCCCAGGCTTAGTGATTATTATTCCTTTCGTTCAGCAAGTTGTAAAAATGGAATTGCGCACAATCGTGATGGATATACCAGCGCAAGATGTGATTTCCCGTGACAATGTTTCCGTGCGCGTTAGCGCTGTAGTGTATTTCCGCGTGATCACACCAGAAAATGCAGTGATACAAGTGGAAAACTATCTAGAAGCCATCAGCCAACTTTCACAAACCACTTTACGTTCTGTGCTAGGACAACATGAGTTAGATGAAATGCTCGCGGAACGCACCAAACTCAACACCCATATTCAACAAATTTTAGATGAACAAACCGAAGCCTGGGGCATTAAAGTGAGCTTAGTCGAAATCAAACACATCGATTTAAATGAAAGCATGATACGCGCCATCGCAAAACAAGCCGAAGCAGAACGCGAACGCCGCGCTAAAGTCATTCATGCAGAAGGCGAAATGCAAGCCGCACAAAAATTATTTGAAGCCGCTGAAATTCTGGCGCAACAACCTCAAGCTTTACAATTGCGTTATTTACAAACGTTGTCGAATATTGCAGAAGAGAATAATTCCACGATTATATTTCCGCTACCGATAGAATTTTTGTCGGTTTTTCAGAAGCTCGTGAAATAGGTCGTCTTAATATTATCCTGCGAACAAACTGTAGGATAATGTTTTTCAGCAATTGCATCAATTTTATTTAAGAAAAAAATCCGCCTTAATTTTAAATTTATTTTTTAATCCAACAATCTGATGCTTAGATAGAGGGCGCTCACCATTAAGAAATTTTGATACATTGGCTTGGCCACCAAAAATTTCTGCCAAATCAGCCTGGCGAAGATGATGAGACTTCATTAGGTAAGAAACTAACTCAACATCACTAATATGACTTCCGATTGCAGGGAAATGTTCATTATCATATTGTTCTAAATTTTCACCAATGATTTGCATCACTATTGCTAAAGGATGTTTCTCATTGCTACGAACTTCATCTACTAATTCATCAAGAATCTTTTCAAGCTTCGCATATTCTTTGGAATTGCTGGGTTTTTTAAACACGGATACCGGCAAATGAAATTCGCGCTCTGACTCCTGACTCACATAATCAATTTTTAATGCTAAAGCACTCATAACTTACCTCCGCGTAATTTTTCTAAATTATTCGATTTACTATATTCAGCATGCGTCCATATTGTTCTAATAAAACAAAGCTGGCGATTATAATGGACCGCTGTAATTAGTCGATAATTATTACCACCAATATTAAAAACTGTATAACCATAAACAGAATCCACGCTATTAAATGCTTTTCTTAAATCCGTTAAATTATTAGCTTGGAAAGCTTCCATTTTCATATACCATTCTAATAATGGGAGTTCAGCCTGAGCATTATCCTTGCTATAATCACGAATCTTCTTTTTTGAAATAATACGCAAACAACGCACGCCTTGTGTGTTCTTGGTTCTTATATCGATCAGTATATGTCAATTTGATATATATGTCAAATTGACATAAGTTGCATTATGATGTGAAAGTAACAATAAAAACATATAGTTACTTTATGTTTTACCCATTGAGGACGTTTTTCATCATGAATAAGATTAGTTATTGGGTATACATCTTACTTTGCAGCAATAATACTTATTATACCGGCTATACCAATGACCTGACTCGCCGCTATCAAGAGCATCTACAAGGAACCGCTAAATGCAAATATACGCGTAGCTTTAAACCCCTCAATATCGCTCAATGCTGGGAAGTATTTGAAAGTAAAAGTATAGCGATGCGTATCGAAAAATTTATCAAGAAATTATCTAGAGCTCAGAAAGAAGAATTCATCATAAATCCAGATAAATTAATGTCATTATTTTCGTGCGCTGTTTACGATACCAGCCTATTGAAGCCCGGTTGACAAAAGTCTTTGTTTTGGTTACTATTTGCCCACACAAGCGGGGCTCATAATGAAAAGTATATACGCATTACTGCGACAACAACCCAAAGAAAGCAAAAGTATTGCGCCTGATCGAGAGGCTGATAGAACACCCAACTCACAGTATCTAACTAAAATCGGCGTCACAGACTGTATTGTTTTCAGCTTGTTTAATCCGGTTGAGTTGCTGGCGTTCTCCAAGATAAGCAAATTAATTTGCGTGTTAATAGATGAGCTACGGAAAAATAAAACGTATTTAAAAGAGAGCTACAAACAATTAGGCATATCGGATCTCCCCCTTCGCGAACTTATCCCTTATCCAGAAACATTGCTGATTATCTTCATGCATTACACCAATCATTTGATCAGAAGAGCGAACAAAAAAGAAGATACAAAACTACTTCAAAAAAGTGAAGAAAGCAAAACACCCCAATTTAAGCAAGACATGATGCTTCAACCTTATCTCCAAACTGATCTTCAACTCATGCTAACCCACTGGGTAAACTCTCATCGTAGAGCAGTCTTGTCTGCACAGAATCCGTTTTTGCTAAATACCTTATCGAACAATGTGCCACGAACCATC
>CAJCIZ010000134.1 GCA_903970525.1 Myxococcales bacterium
ATTGGTGGTCAAGAGTAGCGACTAGAGTGCCACGTGTCGTCAATTTTTTTACCCAGACGTGGGGAATTAAAACGGTAGTAAAATGGGTAATAGGGATGACACAAGAACGCGATTTTCCTGTGTATGCTACGCAAAATTTTAAAAATCAATTAAGTCAGAGGCAGAATAAATTTTCAAGCTCGCAAAAAGTTATTCTGTGGCCTGATACATTCAACAATTATTTTCATCCCGAAATAGCGCTAGCTGCAGTGGATGTATTAGAAGCGGCAGGTTATGAAGTCATCGTTCCGCAAGCAAATTTATGTTGCGGCCGCCCGCTTTACGATTTTGGTTTTCTCAATTTAGCTAAACATCAATTACAGCAAATTATACAAAAGTTGCGAGAAGATATTCGCGCAGGCATTCCAGTGGTTGGGTTAGAACCAAGCTGTGTGGCTGTTTTTCGGGATGAGCTAATCAATCTATTCCCGCATGATGAAGACGCAAAGCGGTTAAGTAAACAAACTTTTTTCTTAAGTGAATTTCTTGAGACAAAAGTTAAAGATTATCAGCCACCGCAATTACCTCTCAAAGCAATCGTCCACGGCCATTGTCATCATAAAGCAATTGTAAGAATGGAAAATGAAAAAAATATTTTAAAAAAAATGGGACTACAATTTGATGTCTTAGATTCAGGTTGTTGTGGAATGGCAGGCAGTTTTGGTTATGAACCTGGAGAAAGGTATGAAGTCTCAATGAAAGTAGGAGAAGAAATTTTACTGCCGGCAGTACGTAACGCGTCTCAAGAAACTGTGATCATTGCTGATGGTTTTAGTTGTCGCAATCAAATTGGCGGTTGCACAGAGCGTCGTGGTTTGCATATGGCTGAAATTATCCAGATGGGATTAAGGATGAATAAATCAAATGAGCGCTAATTTAAAAAACAAAATAGTCGTGATTACTGGCGCATCCGCTGGTGTTGGTCGTGCCACATCCATTGCTTTTGCAAAGCATGGCTGCCAAATAGCCTTAATTGCTCGCGGTAATGATGGTTTAGAAGGCGCGAAAAATGACGTGGAAAAAAATGGCGGCACGGCGCGCATTTATGCAGTCGATGTGAGTGATTCAAATGCCATAGCACAGGCTGCTGATAAAATTGAATCCGAAATGGGCCCCATTGATATTTGGATCAACAATGCCATGTGCAGTGTTTTTGCTCCGATTAAGCAAATTACCCCAGAAGAATTTAAACGCGTCACGGAAGTGACTTATTTAGGCCAGGTATACGGTACGATGGCTGCGTTAAAACATATGCTGCCTCGAAATGCCGGCACCATCGTGCTGATTGGCTCGGCATTAGCGTACCGAGGCATCCCTTTACAATCTGCATATTGCGGCGCTAAACATGGCGTTGAAGGATTTTTTGAATCACTACGTTGTGAATTAATTCATGATCAAAGCAATATTCATCTGACGATTGTGCAGTTGCCTGCGATGAATACACCCCAATTTGGATGGGTCATGAATAAATTGCCCAATAAACCAAAGCCAATGGGGACTGTCTTTGAACCGGAAGTAGCGGCAAAAGCCATCGTGTTCGCAGCAACCCATCAACGTAGGCAAATCTATGTGGGCGCCCCGACATTTGAAGCGATTATCGCAAATAAAATCGCGCCGGGTCTGATGGATAAATACCTTGGTAAAATAGGTTACAAAGGACAACAAACTGCGGAAAAAAAAGACCCTAATCATCCAAACAATGTTTGGCACCCGCTGCCAGGGGACCGTGGCCCACATGGCGCCTTTGGAAAGGAAGCCCATCACCAAAGCATCGCATTATGGATTGTCATGCATAGAGAATTAGGTTGGTTTGGCCTATTGTGCCTCCTCGTTTTAATTATCCTATCTGTATGGTTAATGAGTTAGGAAAAAATTCATGGCAGAAAATATAAATATAGTATGGCCTGGAAGAGCCGCTTTGGGCGAATCAGCGACGTGGAATCACATAGAAAAAAAGCTTTATTGGATAGATATCACCAAAGGTCGCATCAATTGTCTGGATGTTGCTACTGGTGAAAATGACTATGTTCAAGTCACAGGCGTACTTGGCACGGTTGTGGCGCGAGCAAAAGGTGGCGTGCTTGCAACCCTTGCAAATAACGTCATCGCGCTTGACTTTGCCAGTCAGAAAATAGAAATACTCGCCACCGTTTTTCCAGCCTCACGCGATGATTTACGCATGAATGATGGTAAATGCGATAGCCGGGGAAGATTCTGGATTGGCGTTGCCACCACGAAAAAATATGGACACGGGGGACTTTATCGTTACGACGCCGATGGTACGTTAACAACCATGGAAAAGGATGTCATTTTTTCCAATGGCTTGACCTGGAGTCCAGACAATAAAAAATTTTATCACGTAGATACTGCAAAATTCTGCATATATGAATATGACTTTGATCTTGATAAAGGCACGATTAATAATCGTTCCATTTTATTTAAATTAGAGGGTGCAACCAATAAGCCAGATGGATTAACGATAGACCGTGCAGGCTTTCTCTGGTTAGCAATATATGACGGTGGCAAAATTATTCGCCTGCGTCCAGATGGAAAAATCGATAAAACTATTGATCTTCCAGTTAAACGGCCTACCAGTTGTATATTCGGCGGCAATAATGAAGACACGCTCTTTGTTACCTCATGTTCGCGCGACCTACATGAAAAAGAAACTTTACCACCTCCATCTGGTGATATTTTATCATTGCAATTAGATATCGGTGGTATTCCAGAATCCATGTTTAATGGATAAGTGCATGACGGATATATTTGAAGCTGAGGGAATTAATGTTCAACCTTTCGTAAAGCCAAGTAGTTTAAAATAGGAACACCGCCGATTACAATCATAACGAAGACTAATATTGATAACGTTAGAGATCACCTAGCAAACGAACGCACTTTTTTGGCTTGGATTCGCACCAGCATTAGCGTGATCGTATTTGGCTTTGTTGTTGCAAAGTTTGGAATCACATTACGTGAATTTCTGTTTATTCAAGGTCGCGCTGTGAAAGAAAGTGGTGTCTCACTGAGTATCGGTGTTGGTTTTATGGTTATGGGTATTTTTATGGCACTCGTAGCAGTAATTCGATACCAAATCACCATGCATCGAATAGATGCAAATCAATTTAAGCCGACCAATACTATCATTATAGTTTTAGGTGGGATTACTGCACTTTTTGGAGCGATATTGACGATTTATTTACTTTTGACAGCTCAAACTATTTAGAATAATAGGGTTTACAACTGTTTTGAATTCGATAGCAAAACGTTCTGGCGTTAACAAAGGAGGCTTTATCCTTCCTACACTTTTAAAAAAGTAAAAAACATGGCAATCGCAGAGATAAACATCCCACCAAACGTCAACCAAACCAACATGTTGGATAGTATTCCACTTTTATATTTACCCATTATTTTTTTATTTTTTGCAATTAACGCAATAAGAAAAATAAGAGGAACTGCTACTATGCCATTTAAAACAGCCACATAAACTAAAGCTTTTATTGGATCAATACCGATAAAATTAATCATCAATCCAATTAAAGTTGATAGTGTAATAACACCATAAAATCCATGGGCTCTTTTTAGTTTTAAATTTAACCCTTCATTCCAATTCATTGCTTCGCTCAAGGCATACGCTGAGGAAGCTGCTAGAACAGGTACAGCGAGAAGTCCAAGCCCAATAATACCTACA
>CAJCIZ010000135.1 GCA_903970525.1 Myxococcales bacterium
AAAGCAAAAATGTTGACATTTCTATCATCCGAGAAGATGAATTAAAGGATTCTGGATTTGGTGATTTATTCAACTCAAAAGATCGCTGTTAGGCGCAAGGCTGATTTCATTTTTAGATGCTTTATCCAAAAGACTAAGAATAGTTTTTTCAGCGACAGGTTTGTAATCCCAAACTTCAACACATAGATTGAGTTGATTGGATATGATCTTCCTAGGTCTTTTATCATGGACATGTCCATGCAATTGAAAATGAGTCGGGGCTTGCTCTGAGGGAATATGGATAAGTTCAACAAGATGACTGCCTATTTTTAAAAAGGCTGACTCCAAAACAACATTGAATCCGACTCTAGTCATCCAGCTTGCATTTCGATCGTGATTGCCGCGAATACAAATTTTTTGACCGTTGAGTTGTGAGCAAATAGAGTGAAGATGATCGACATCTCCCAGTCCGAAATCTCCAAGAAAGAAGATTTGATCTTCTTTACCTACGTTTTGATTCCAATTATCAATGAGACTTCTATCCATCTCTTCAACATTTGTATAGGGACGACTTGCATATCTTATGATATTGGTATGTGAGAAGTGAGTATCCGCGATAAACCATTTTTTCATAATCAATCTCATGATTCAGAGGTGCATAGTTGCGTATTATTCTTTAACCAAGAATTGATGAAAGAAATCACATCCTGGATTAATTCTGGAGGTTTAATCGTAACCTGATTCTTTAGAAGATCCTTTTGATATTCACGCCATAATGGTTGCAATATCTCTATAAATTCCACATCAAGCTTTAAAGGTAATTTCAGCTGAGTTTGTCTATGGTTAAAAACTGTCGTCACGACCTTGTCAGTGTAAGCGGGATCTAAGCATTTCTCTAAAGAGATGAGAGAGTGGAGATCGTGGAAATCCTTCATTCTGGTGTTACCCATGCCGCGATGAACTACTGTCTCAAGCTTCTCTGCAAAAATAAACTCTTTGGGATATGAGCGAACTTGAATTTTACTTTCAAAAAGAGGGCCTTTTGATGTTGACGTTAAATCCATCGAATAGTCAATAGCCTCCACTATATCTCCAAAACCTAAATCAATCTGAATATAAGTTTGTGGCCCACCTAGCTTTGCTAAAAGCAATATCTCAATGCCTGTATAGTCCATGTGGGGATGTGCGAGTTTGCCGATTTTTACCTTTTCAAACTCAAATCCATCCTCAAGATGAACGCTACAAATGTGATCGAAGGCATTGCTCAAGAACTCTTCTGTATTTTGAAGTTTATCAACCAAGAAATCTAAATCCTTTGTTTCACGCCCTATGGGAATGTAACGAGCGAGAAGAGTTCCTCCTTTAAGAATGAAGTTGCCCTTATACTTAGATTGGCAGAGACGGGCTAAGAACCGTTCTAGAATCAAATTATGCCAAATTTCATCAAAAGTAAGATCGCGTTCTTTCGCAACAGACTTAAGACGTTGTTTCATGGATTGTTTTAATGAATTGTTCATGTTGTGAGT
This sequence comes from Myxococcales bacterium, assembly GCA_903970525.1. Taxonomy (GTDB): domain Bacteria; phylum Pseudomonadota; class Gammaproteobacteria; order DSM-16500; family DSM-16500; genus UBA5158. Next base: position 1,506 of record CAJCIZ010000135.1, read on the forward strand.
GCCATAATGAAGGGGTGAATGTCGACTCGAAGCGTCTTTGCATACTTCAGAAGCTTATTTAGATCGGGTTTGGCAGAACCAGTTTGACGAAGGTAGGCTTGTAATGCCTTAATGGCTATTTCTTTGCTTAAATACCGAAAGGAATCGACCACTGTTCTTTCTTTATCAAAAATTTTAAGATGGGTTGTTCCGAATTGAATTTCTGTTTGCCCAAGTTCAATATTTCGCATGCGAATGATTCGCGTTTTAGGTCTTTGGGGACTTTTTGATGCATGAGGAATTGCAATCCAAAACTGCCGCATTATTTGATCAGTAAGACCGTAATAACAGAGCGCTGAGATCAAGCAGATTACCCCATTGGGAATGCCCATTGCCATTAAAGCCAAATCTTCCCATTGGAAATCGATTTCCATCTTTGCTTCAGAACCTTTGTAAACGCCACGAGTTACTCGTTCTATTACGCCTTTTTTACAAAAATGCGCGAGCATTCGAGAAGGAATGCCAGCGGCTCCAGCTTCAGCAGCCGTGAACACTGGCGTTTCTATAAAAATTTGGATTATAGCATCGTATTTAGAGTGAGTCATATTCTATATGTAACACAGGTACCCAAAATAGTCAAGTGGGTACTTCAATTACAAATCCGACATCATTAATTTTGAATCATTCAGGTTTATATTCCATTTCCATTTTGAAAAACGCGACGTAATCTTACAAATCATTTAATGAGACGTCTAGATCGTGTAATTTACCTTCTCTTTTAAATACATCTCCCACTTTCCTTAGAAAAGAAGAGGTTCTAGGCCAGTCAATTTTAATTTGATCAGCCCAAGTTTCATGTAGAGATGCTAATTGATATTCTTGAAGCCCGCCGTCATCTAAAGCTCTTGTTGTAACCCCTCGTTGATCAATCAATCCAATAAGAATACCCGATTCAAGATCACGACTCCGGCAATTATCGATTATTTCCCTAATAGTTTTTTGAGGCCAAACCCCATCTTCATCTACCGGAGAAAAAGCTAAAATACGCCCAATGTATTTATCTCCTATTTCTCCAAGATTATTTTTTCGAGAAATTTTTCTTGCCTCGTCAACCCATTTTGCTAAGAAAAGAGTGTCCAGATTCGCCTTTTGTTGACCCGGCAATATTCGCCACGAATGTAATAAATGATATACTGTCTTGGCTTGTCTAGCTCTGTTTCTATACGCTTCATTCGACATATTTTTGTTAATATTTTCTGAATCGAACACATTTGAAAGAACTTCTACAAAAAAATGAGGATCTAAGGATATTTTCTTGTGTAGAGCAGCAGAATGGTAATTGTTCAAATATTGTAAAATTGGTAAATATTTCCATTCTAAAATTGCAAGCTTATCCAGATCGACATCAGAAAGCGTGCTCAGATAGGCGAATATTTGCCGAACATCTTGGTAAAGCATATATAAATTATTATTTATATCATCCGAATCAGGAAATGATGAAACAGCCTCAGTCAAGACTTCCATTAATAAGCGAACTGAAACGTTTTTAGGATAACAACTTATTAAGTGAATAGCATCAGTATACCTTTTAGAATACATCAACTTGTCTAAAATAAAATTAACTTCATTTTTATTCGGTCTGAATCGATAAACTTCAACTTTTCCATAGT
>CAJCIZ010000136.1 GCA_903970525.1 Myxococcales bacterium
AGGGTCAAAACAACAAAGCAAAAGTGGTAATCAGAAAATCATACGGATTTAAGACAGCTGAAATCCTTCAAATATCGCTGTATCATAAGCTCGGCAAGCTTCCGGTTCCAAAATTAGCCCACAAATATTTTTAACGAACCCTTAGATCATACCGATGCAGTCATTTATATTCATGACTTAGAAGGCCGATTTATTTTAGTGAATCGACAATTCGAAAAATTATTCCATAAAAGCTCTAGTGAAGTAGTAGGTAAAAAAATGTATGAAGTCTTACCTAGAGCGCTTGCTGATAGAATGATTGATTATCATTATCGAGTATTAGAAACACGTATCCCTATGTCGGTTGAAGAAATCATCCCACATAATGATGAAATTTATTTTTATATTTCAAATAAATTTCCATTTATGAATGAGCAAGGTATCCCTAATGCCGTGGGCGCTATTTCAACGGACATTACGGAAATTAAACGCATACATGAAGTCTTGCGTGAAAGTGAAGAACGCTTGAGCTTCTCTCTGAAATCAGCAGGCGCAGGTACTTGGAGTTGGGACATCACCAATGATTTGATGATGTGGGACTCTTATATGTATTATTTATATGGATTGAAACCCGGTGCATTTACCGGCAACTTTTTAACAACGTTAAATTTGGTGTATCCAGATGATAAAGAAAAAGTTGAACAAGCGATTACACAATCTCTTGAGCTCGGTAAAGAATTTGATTGTGAATTCCGTATTCGCTATCCAGACGGTTCTATCCATTACCTGGCATCAAAGGGTAAGGTGCATTTAGATGATGCAGATGTGCCAACCTATATGTCAGGTGTGTGCTGGGACATTACAGCGCGTAAAAAATCAGAAGCTGATCTGAGAGCGGCGAAAGAGCAAGCTGAATCATTGGCGAAACAAGCCGATGCAGCAAATCGTGCTAAAAGCGCTTTTTTAGCAGCAATGAGCCATGAAATTCGCACACCGTTGAATGGTGTCATAGGGATGACGGGATTGTTGCTTGATACACAGCTGTCTTCTGAACAACGTGAATATATCGATACCATTCGAGTGTCCGGCGAATCGTTGCTTGCAGTTATCAATGATATTTTAGACTTCTCTAAAATTGAATCAGGGCACATGGAATTGGAAAACATGGATTTTTCAATTCATGCATTAATTGATGATGTCATTGAAATCATCGCTGCAGCCATTCACAAAAAAGGGATTGCAGTCGGTGCCTATATTGAACCTGATGTGCCAGAGTGGTTTACCGGGGATGCGGGTAGAATGAGACAAGTGTTAAATAATTTTTTAAGTAATGCTGCAAAATTCACTGAGAAAGGTGAAATCAGTGTGCGCGTGAAGTTGCTGCAAAAACAAGATATGAAAACGATATTACAATTTGAAGTGACGGATACTGGTATTGGCATCACACCGGAAATCCGCGCCAAACTTTTTAAACCTTTTTCACAAGGTGATATTTCTACCTCGAGAAAATATGGTGGCACCGGTTTAGGACTCGCTATCTCAAAACGCCTGGTTGAAATTATGGGCGGTTATCTTGATGTTGAAAGTTCTCCGGGTCGTGGCACAAAATTCTGGTGTACGGTTCAACTGGTTGAGTGCGTGACGCCGGTCATACCAACGTCCAGATTATCCTATGATTTTCCAAAAGAGTTAGAAAATGCACGTATTCTTTGTGTAGATGATAATGCAATTAACAGAGAAATTATAAAACATCAAATTGACGCATGGAATATGCACTGTGATATCGCAGTCAATGCAGCAGAAGGATTATCCATGCTGAAAAAAGCGGCAACAGAAAAGAAGCTTTATGAAATTGCTATCGTAGATTACATTATGCCTGGCATGAATGGTTTCGAAATGATTCAAATCATGCGTCAGTTGAAAGAAATCGCAAACACGTCAGTAATTATCTTGTCATCTTTAGGCGCCACTTTCAATGTAGCGGAATTGGATGAGCTCGGCGTTTCCGTGAGTTTAGCTAAGCCATTACGTAAGAGTAAGTTATATGACAGTTTGGTGAATGTCATTAAAAAATCTCGAGGAGTGGATGGTCAGATTTCAGAACAGCATGCAACAGAAATGTGTGAAAGAAAGAAAGCAAAAATTTTACTGGCAGAAGATAATGCGATTAATTTACAAGTGGCTTTACGTATGTTAGACAAATTAGGCTATCGGGCTGATATGGCGGGCAATGGCTTGGAAGTCTTGGAAGCTATCAAAAAAATCCCCTACGATCTTATCTTGATGGATTGCCAAATGCCTAAAATGGATGGTTATACTTGCACAGAAGAAATTCGTAAATTGGAAAAAGCACAAGGTAAAAAACCTATCATTATTATTGCTATGACAGCCCATGCTTTAAAAGGGGATAGGGAAAAATGTTTGGCGGCTGGTATGAATGGCTATATGTCAAAACCAATTGATCTCAGAATTCTAGGTAATACCTTAGAAGAATGGATAGGAAAAATTAAGAAAGATAACCAAAGCACCAAACCACAAATCACAGCTGCAAAACCTGCTAAGGAAGTCAAAAGCGACGGACAGTCTGTGATGAATAAAGAACGCTTGCATGATATTTTTGGCGATGATTCTGCCGCGATTCATGAATTTATGGAAAAGTTTATTTCATCAACGGCAGATTTATTAAAAGGAATTAGAGTATCTATTCACAATCACGATGTCAAAACAGCGAAAGAATTATTTCACCGCTTAAAAGGTTCAGCAGGCAATAGTGGTATTATGAAAATGCATACGCTTTGTGTCACAGCAGAAGCAAAAATTACAGAGGCCGATTGGCATGAAGTCAAAAAAGTCTATCATGATATCAAAGATATTTATCATAAGTTGCAACATGAGTTGTCTGAAAAGACTTAGATTTCCACGGCTAAACGCTTCGCAGCCTCGCAATGACGAGGTAAGGTAAGGGGTTTATTTCTTGGCTTCTTCAGTCATACTGTAAGTGTACCCACCAAGACTGCTCATTTCCGATAAAATTAATGTATTTAATAATTCATCGATAACTTGCGACAGTTTGCTGGTTTCTACGATGAGTAAACGAATATCGTAACCCGTCAAAAATCGTGTTTCATATAAATTTTCAATGGTAGGGTCGGTGATAGCGAGATAAAGTAAACCACTTTTTTTGAAGAGGGGTAGGGCAAGTTGCTTTTTGACTAATTGACTGTTTAAAAATTCAGAACGAATCAAATCTGTGTTGAATGCATTAATATCACAAAGCGGCAAACCGAAATATTCCGCGGTGGCTTTTGCAACTTGCGTTTCATCGAGTAGTTTTTGTCTAGACTTATCTGAAATGTCTAATCACAAAACATCTCAAATAAGTCCAGTCTTGCCAGGACCCTAGAATTCGCTAGAGTAATTACAAATTTAAGGTTGCGCACATTACTGTGCATAACCGTTAGATATACCGCCACCTGAAGCAGACCAGATCAAAGTATTATTTGTGATCGTAGGTGTCAGAATATAGGTATCGGTAGCTAATATACCGTGTTGCGCAACAGGTGTTGCTGTGATCACACCAGAAGCGACAGCGATGGACGCTATAGCGCCTGTAGCGGATGTAATAGCAACTGGAATGTGGTTACTGCCCGCATCACAGCCTGTTAACGTACGTAAGACTTGAAAGCATTCAGTTACACCTAGTTTGAAAGGCGCAGTACCCATCACAATTTCACTATAATAAGCTCTGCGTGTGTAATTGAGGTAAGAAGGTATAGCAACCGCTGCAAGAATCGCAACAATTGTCACGGTGATCATTAACTCGATCAAGGTGAAACCCGGTATTGAAGTCTTTACACGTTTCATACTAACCTCCATAATTAGCAGTTGGCCGATCTAAGCCCAAGGTGTATAGATGAATTCTTGCACTTAAAGTATAGCCTGTTTTATTTTTTAGTGTCGTAAAACTTCATCAATTAGATCAATAATTAACCAGATGAAAAACATATAACTCATTGAAATACAAAAAATATTTATACAGTGAGAAACTGATCCTTGTTCAATGCAACCTGCCTAGCCGCGCCTGGGGTAATAATTTGTTTTTCTACAAGTCCCTGTAAATATTGATCTAATGTACACATGCCTTTTTCACTGCCCGTTTGGATAACGTTGTACATTTGTGCAACTTTGTCTTCTCTGATTAAGTTTCTAACAGCTGATGTGCCTAGCATAATTTCATAAGCACCTGTTCTTCCGCCCGTGGTTTTTTTCAACAAGGTTTGGCAAATGACAGCCTGCAATGATTCTGAGAGCATATTGCGAATAATATTTTTTTCCCCAGTCGGAAAAACGTCTATGACACGACTAATAGAGCGTGGTGCTGAGCTGGTATGTAACGTGGCCATGACTAAGTGTCCTGTTTCAGCAGCGGTAAGTGCAAGACGAATGGTCTCGAGGTCGCGCATTTCTCCCACTAAGATGACATCAGGATCTTCACGTAAAGAAGAACGTAATGCAGCCGCAAAATCATGTGTGTCGCGGTTCACTTGGCGCTGATTGATTAAACTTTTTTTACTCTTATGTGTGAACTCAATTGGATCTTCAATGGTGATGATATGTGCGGCATAATTAGTATTGATGTAGTCAACCATCGCAGCTAAGGTCGTGCTTTTTCCAGAACCAGTAGGCCCTGTCACTAAAATAAGGCCATTAGGTAAGTCTAGTAGCTGTTTGAAAATAGGCGGTAACTCAAGTTCATCTAAGGTGGGAACTATTTTAGGAATGACTCGGAAAACGGCAGCTGCGCCATGTGTTTGGTGAAATGCATTGACCCTGAATCTTGCAACATTGGGTAGATCAACGGCAAAGTCTAGTTCAAGTGCTGTGTCGAATTCCTCATGTTGTTTATCATTCATGATGCTGTAAATGAGAGTTTTTGCTGTGTCTGCATCTATCACGGGGTAATTATCAAGTGCCTGTAAATCTCCATCGACGCGTAACATGGGAGGGAGACTAGCGGAAATATGCAGGTCGGAAGCACGTTTATTTACGCAGATTTCCAATAATTCTTTCATGTACATAGTCTTTCTCCATGGTAATGGAATTTAGGTTCGTGCCAGCTCACGGCTTAATTTTTCCGATTGCGCAGTCGGGGAAGAAATTGCTAAAAACTCAGCGAGTCGGGATTTAGCATCGTGATAATTTTTTTGTTCGTAATTCAATTCAGCAGACTCCATGAGTGAAAGAGAATGCTTTGGATCTTGCATTATGGCGCGATTGAAATAATCAAGTGCTAAAGATTTATTTGGAATTTTGAGTGCGCAGAGCCCGGCATTTTCATAGGCCGATGCTGTATCAAGATATTCTGGATCTTTTGTCGCTAACATAAAGTGTTTAATCGCTTCTTGATAGTTGCCCGCGTGACATAAGAAAGTCCCATAATTATTTTGTACATCACCGCGATTAGGTGCCAATGAGATCGTTTTTAGATAATGTTTATCGGCTTCATCTCGATCGCCCGTGACTTCCAGAAAATAGCCCATGCCATACCAAGCTTCTGGAAGAGTAGGATCTTCATCAATAGCCAGTAGAAATTTTTGTTTAGCAAGCTGTACATCTCGCTTTTTGAGATACATCATACCTAATTGGACATTAATTTTAGCGGTAGAATCTTTTTTATTAGAAGCAATTGTGTTGGCATCAGGGGATGATGACACAGAACTACAAGCAGATAACATACAACACATCAATAAAATAAATAGGCGCAACATCATTTAAATTTCACCTCTTAACGGTGCTGGCAGTTGCCAAGTGACATTTTTTAAATTTAAAGTGATATTTCCTTTGACGATATCACTGATAACAAAGTTTAAGCCGGCATTTTTTGCAATCAGTTGTAACAGAGTGCGTATGTCAATGGATTGAAAATCAAAAGATAGTGTCGTGGGAGAATTTTCGGGAATTGACACAGCAGTGTCTACAGCGAGCGCAACAGGGATGAAGCTAAGGTCTCCCATCACTACAGAAAATAAGGCAAGTACTAAGCAAGATAAAATTTTGTAATATTGATTCAATACTTTCATCTGTGTTATTCCTTTAGCTGCACAGTGATAATTCGAAATGCAATTTCTTTTGCCTCTCCTGGCACCTGCTCTTGCACTTCTAGTCTATCCGGATAAATATTAACGATTTTACCATAATGATAACCAATTACATCGTCTAATTTTACTTGGTACAATTTATTGTCTGGCGCAAGAATAAAGCCCGAGGTTTGGTTATTTTGATTTACCGTACCTTTTATTTGAGATGGGGCAAAGTACAACAAATTCGGATGGGACAGGCAATGTATCCATTAATGGTGCGGTGATTTCTACAGCAGATATACTCTTGAATGGAAATACATCTATTACTTTCAATCCCATCGCCTTGACGACTTTACAGCAACAACCTTCAATGGCGTATTACGCAAAAGTTCCCGGCAGTTGGAAAGATTTTTAAATTATTCTGACGCTTGTTGAGAATGCGTATGTGTGACAAGCGCACCCAATAAAATAATTAACCATGAAATATAAAGCCACAGTAGAAAGATAGGAATTGCCGCGAGTGTACCATAAATTAATTCGTAACTCGGAAATTTGTGGATATAAAAAGCAAAACCTTTTTTTGCAACTTCAAATAAAATCGCTGCAATAAATCCACCTAAAAATCCATCGCGCCAGCGCACAGGCGTGTTGGGTACAGCAACATACAACAGGCTAAAAATAGCCGTATTGATAACGAGGGGTAAACATGAAAGCATAGGTAGCGTTATGCCTAGCGCATTTGTCGTATGTGCGATCCACTTCAAGGAAAATAAATAGGAACTTAGAAAGAGGCTGAAGCCAATGACAATAGGCGATAGAAAAAGAATTAGCCAATAAATCAATAATGCCAGTAAGCTTTTTTTGCGTCTTGAAACATCCCATATATCATTGAGTGTGTGTTCTACAGTGATAATTAATAACAGTGCTGTAAAAAATAAAAAAATAATACCAATAACAGGAAGATGCGTCGCTTGCTTTGTGAACTGTACTAAATAATTCTGTATGGTATTACCAGAGGTGGGGACAAAATTTTCTAAAATATAATTTTGCGCGAGCGTGGCAAATTTCGTGAAGATGGGTAGCACGGCGATTAAAGAAACGATGACAGAGATCAGTGGTACTAAGGCTAAGAGTGTCGTAAAGGCTAATGCAGAGGCGCGGTAAGTGTATTTTTCTTTGAACAGACGTTTTGTGGCGGTATAGCAGGTTCTAAGAATTCCCGAGAGGGTATGAAAAATATTTTTTGCCATCGAATATTTCATTTATCATTCTCTCCATGTCATTGTCGCTCCTATCACTTCACCTCTCCGTTTGTGGGAGAGGTGAAGAGAGGCGAAGCATTTACATCTCAATCCCGTCGAGTTCTCTCACCACCACGACTCTTAGGGCTCTTTGATTTTGCAAACGGCTTTTTCTTATTGCCGCTTTTGGCAGCATAACTGACTTTTACTTCGCTGCCTCGTGCATCTCTTTTTGATTCAGAGCGTCTAGCGTAGGGTTTTTTATCGTCACTGCGCTCTTCACGTTTTTTAGCAAAGCGACTTCTGTCATCCGTACTGCGTGTTTCTCTGCCGGAATCTCTATCTCTTTTTCCTTCAAATTTCTTAGCGAATGGTTTTCTCTCGTCACCGCCTCGATCATCACGTTTTTTAGGAAAGGGACGTCTTTCGTCAGTGCTTCGTGTTTCTCTGCTGGAATCTCTATCTCTGCTCCCTTCAAATTTCTTAGCGAATGGTTTTCTTTCATCACCACCGCGGTCATCGCGTTTTTTAGCAAAACGACTTCTGTCATCAGAGCTTCGCGAGTCTCTGCTGAAATCTCTATCTCTGCTCGCTTCAAATTTCTTAGCGTATGGTTTTCTTTCGTCACCGCCGCGTTCATCACGTTTTTTAGGAAAGCGACTTCTGTCATCAGAGCTTCGTGAGTCTCTGCTGTAATCTCTATCTTTGCTTCCTTCAAATTTCTTGGCGAATGGTTTTCTTTCATCACCACCGCGGTCATCGCGTTTTTTAGCAAAGCGACTTCTGTCATCGCCATTACTTTTTCCAAAGCGTTTGTTTCTGCTAGCAGAAGGCGCCGCTGCGGAAGAAGAAGGTTTTTTGGTAGGCTCTAAACCTTCGATAGTATCTAATTGCAGACGTTGACCAATAAAGCGTTCGATTTTTTGTACGTGACGCGCATCCATCGGTAAAGCGAATGAGATCGCAATCCCTGTTTTGCCTGCGCGACCGGTACGACCAATACGGTGTACATAATCTTCAGAGAATTTAGGTAAGTCATAATTGATGACGTGGGTCACATCGCTGATGTCAATACCACGTGCCGCAACATCGGTTGCAACCAAGAATTGAATTTTGCCAGCGCGTAATTGCTCCACGGTTTTGGTACGCATGCTTTGTTTTAAATCGCCATGTAACGCAGCCGCTTTAAAGCCTTCGTCACGCAGTTTTTTCGCTAATACGTCAGCATTAATTTTAGTGGCAGAAAAAATAATTCCTTTATAAACATTTTCATTGGCTAAAAAATGCTGCAATAAACGCATCTTATGCTGAGCGTTATCAGTCCAATAAAGTTTTTGTGTGATTTTTTTCGGTGCCAACATTTGTTCGGATAAATCGATGCGCACAGGATCTTTTAAGAGACTACGGACAACGCCTGATAACTTGTTATCAACTGTCGCGCTGAATAATAATGTTTGTCGTGTTGCAGGGGTTGCTTTTGCAATGTCTCTGACATCGTCGATAAAACCCATGTCTAACATACGATCGGCTTCATCTAGAATTAACATTTCAATACCAGATAAATCAAGACGACGGTTGTCCATGTGATCCAACAATCGACCCGGTGTTGCCACAATAATATCAACTGGGCGTGATAAATCACGTAGTTGTTGGCGATAAGGCATGCCACCAACCAAACTGATAATAGTGAATTTTAAGAATTTCCCGTATTGATGTGCAGCTTGTGTAATTTGCGCAGCCAGTTCGCGTGTTGGCGTTAAAATTAAAATTCGTGGTTTTGCGCTTGCTTTAGAGAGTGTGAGTCTATGTAAAGCGGGTAAGACGAATGCGGCAGTTTTTCCTGTTCCGGTTTGTGCAGAGGCAACCAAATCATTTCCTTCTAAAATATCAGGAATTGAACTCGCTTGAATCGGTGTAGGTTCTTTGTAACCACAAGCATCAATGGCTTTAAAAATTTGTGGATTTAAGTTTAGATTTGCAAAACTCATGTGTATTTCCTCGTATTGTGTCATGCAAGCCGGACAGGGTTTGCATCGCAATAGGGCGAAGAAATGAGACCTGGTTTGGGCTGGCGCTAATGTATCATCGCCAACTTAAACCTAGAGAAACAGGCAGCAAGTGTCCCGCTTTAAACTAATGCCTAGCGGGCAATATCATTGGAAATGATGCTCAAAAGGGGGGTATGATCACAGTTTAAGCAGAAAATAGCAAGCTACTTTTTTCTAGGCCATGATTTGGTTTAGGGAGGAAGGCCTTTTCTGGGATAATTTATGTTATATTTCATTAGGTTATTATAATAACCGTCATTGCGATCTGGGGGATCCCCACTGTGTCATGTCAGCATGTTTTTAGCTGGCATCCATCTTTCCGTTAAACAAGCAAGGCTCGTGCGCACCAACGGCTGGATGCCAGCTAAGAGCGTGCTGCCATGACAGTGAGGGATTACCTCAGATTGCAATGATGTCAGTCATTCCGTGTGGGATTAACCTGTGCCAGAAATCGATTAATCGTCATCGCAAGACTTTCAGGATACTGATAAATCATCGCATGACCGCCATTTTGCCAACGCATTAATGTCGCGTTAGGAATAGTGTTCGCTAAAATAAGACTATTTTCAGGCGGCAGCACTGCATCTGCTGTGCCATTTAAAATTAAAACCGGCAAATGTAAGTGTGTTAATTTCTTTGCAGTGTCATTGTCATGTGTCCATTGTTGAATAAGAAATTTTTGTTGTGGCATGACAACGCTTGCATCAATTTCTGTGTAATGATTAGGTTGAAAACGATCTAGCGCTAAAGCCAATCCCATTTGTGAGCGCTGATTTTCTGGAAAAAATAATTTGAGTGCCACAGCATAGCGAGCGAGTTTATTCGTTGGCATATTCATCAAAGTTTTTTCTGTCGCAGCAGTTGGATGCACAGATTGTTTTCCGGCGATGGCAGTATTGATTAATATCAATGATCCTAATGCATGCGGATACAGTACAGCATAGTGTTGCGCGATCATTCCACCCATAGAAATGCCTAAAACAGCAGGTTTTTTCAAATGAAGTTCTTGTATGAGTTGATACGTATCTGTCGCTAAATCTTTACTGTCATAGTGATCAGATGGAATAGAAGACCCACCGACATTACGATTGTTAAACACAATTACTTGATGTTCTTCTGCCAGAGTTGCAAGAAATCGTTTGTCCCAACTGGAAATATCTGTGACGTAACCTGTGATCAGCACAATAGGACTGCCTTGACCAAAACGATAGTATTCAAGATGGCCTTGTTGAACAGAAGCGTATTGCGGGTTAATATTTTTTAAATTTTCCACGGGATAACGATTATTCAATTGGCTTTGCGTGGCGCAGCCAGATAAGAGCAATATTAAAAATAGAGTGAGGTAGTGAAATAGCTGAGTGCGCATTTTATTTATGTACTGCGTGTTTTGCATTGATAGAGAGTGAGACGAATCTTAACATAGATGGGTTAGCTTGACATGCTCAATAATTGGACTGTATAATGATTTCAGTGCGAGGATTACATAACATATTGATAATAATATAAAAACGACTAAAGTATGACAATACAACAATTGCTTGAATACATACTTTCACTGACGGATAACGCCATTATTGGGTTAGCCAAGCTTCCATACGTTAAATCAATCTTAGAAAATAAAACTCACGGATTCCGGCCTGTATATATTTTTGAGTTAGATATACAACGCATTCCAGTCAAGATGCTTTATTGCGACACGCAAGCTAAAGTGTTTCGCGAACTAGATCTTGATGGCGTAACTTTGACACAGAGAATCTCAATATTTTTAAAATCAAAACCAAAACCAAAACCAATAGAGTCACAAACTGATGTATTTCATGAAAATGAAATCTTAAAATTAACACGGAGAGTTAATAAGTTTTGGGGATCTAAAAAGAAAGGCGAGAATAACCACCCTGAATCTATTTCGGGCGATGATTTGGCCGCAATGCTAGTTGCGATTATTCCCGATTATTCAATAGCAAAAATGGAGTTGCTTGCAGACAAATTGACTAAACTCGTGATGAATAGCACAATTATAGGTGAAGTAGGTTATGCACTCACTGCTTTAGCAGTAGCTGTTCGCACTAAATTAGATGTACTGCAAAATAATAATGATGTTAGACCCAAGAATAAAGATGAGTCCGACAGTCAACTCAAAGAATATGACGACTTAGCAAAAGAATTTATCACAGAAGACAACGAAGAAAAACAAGAAACAATCCTACTACCCAATAATGATGCCTTGGCTAAAATCAAAGATATTGTCGAATGCCAAGATGAAGTTGCACGCATTTATCATGCACATCTTCTTTGTCGAAAATATAAAGAGCATTTAACACAAGAGATGTTAACATTTGGCGAAGAAAAATTACGAAGTAAAACAGCATTTTTTGCCTATGTAGAAGAGAACACAAGTTTCTCTCGCTTGCATAAAAGATATTATACGGTTTATTTACTCCATGAAATTTTGCTAGCATCAGGCCTTCATAGAAATGTCACTGCCCCGAAAGAGAGAATCAAAGCGTATCTTGACGAACGACAATTATTTTCTCCAAATTTACAAAGTTGTCGAGATGATGAATTTGACAAATTCTTCAAGAGCGTGGCTGTTATATTTGCGACAATAATTGGAAAAAAAACAGAATTGCGCAAACAATTATATACGTCACATGGCAAAATCTTTGATGATAATGTGATGAGATTATTACAAGATAAGTCATCTGAAGACGAATCTAAACACAATACCAGCATCGAGCTCGATTCTCTTCAACCTTCTAGCCCTAGTCCGTCGGGTTCATCAAAGCCTTAAGATCAATGATTTCAATTTTATTCAGATTATTCGGCACATCATCTAAATAAGAGACTTTAAAAAATCTTTTTCCCGCTGCCGACACTAAACGGTTATCTTCAGGATATTGCATGAGCATAGGCAATAAAACAGACTGACCAATCACCGAGCGTCTCGTGGCAGGATGTGGGCTTAAGCCCCACACATCTTGATACGTCATGACCATGCCACTGTGATCAGAGCTATTCGGATTAGGATAAGTGCCTAGATACATGATGATATGACCGCCGATATAAACAATTGTCATGAATCGACGACCATGTTCTTGCAGATACGCAATGCGTGATTCTGGTGTCGCGGATGTCATATCCACTAATTTTCCCGCATACACTTGATCAGAGGAATGTCGTGGTAACCAAATGCCAAAAGGTGTCAGAAAACTTTTTATTTCACCTGAGCAATCATTATAAGAATACGCATTGCCCCAACCATAAGGTCTGCCTAATAAAGTATTCATCACAGTGACAAAGTGATGCGGTGTCGCAACGAGCGGCATGATGGTGGCTTGTTCTGCTGAAACGGTCGCATGTTTGATGACTGCTTGTTGATTGCTATCTGCAGCTGGCACCAGAATATTTATTTTGTTCGCGTTTTTTTCGCCAGGGAAGACTGCGCCGACATAGGCTAAAAAATCAAATTTACCTTTGCTATCGACAATACTCGTTGCAGTATGCGTGATCGCAACTAAATGCTTATTAGCTGCCGCTTCCCATTTTTTAATAAAAGCATTATCGACATGCGCAATGCCATTACTTTTTACCCAACCGATATATTCGGGTGTCACGACCAGTAACCAAGCGTGATCTTGTGTGCTTCCTAAAATATAAACAGGCGTGCCCGCCCACAGCGCTGACATTTGTAAATTATCAAACGGAAAACCTTCACCCGCAATTTTATAATCATAAAAAAATACATCATCTGTCGGTAAGCTGCGTGCTTGTAAATTATCAATGGCAATCCCACGGTTATTCGCGTGATAAGACAGTGTATTCCATTGTGCAAGATGCACATTGTCAGCAATCTGATTAATCCATTCGGCCGTATGCGGTCGAAAATTTTCACCATAACCAATTTCATCGGCGGGTTTATTTTGATTATTAAAAAGAGTGAGGATAGTGGCTTCTAAATTTCCTATCGTATCGGGGGCCGCGAAATGCAAAATTTTATTAATGTAGTCGGTATTCCAGGGAGAGGACTTGCCATAATAATGATTGAGAAAAGTGTCATAGCGTTGTTTTTGTGTGTCAGGACTTAAGACAGGGACGTCATAGTCCGCTTCATTGGGTTTGATCCAGTCTGTGGGGTTTTGGCTATAGTGATCCAGCGGGAAGAGTGAGATTAAGTCAGAATCAGCCAAGCAAGAGTGGCTGAAAAAGACCAAACTGAGGCCGCCTATCGCCAGCCAAATTCGCCAATAGATTTTCCCCATCTGTTTCACCTGCGGTACCTCAAAAGATTGATGTGAAAATGATAGCACAACCCCGAGTTTTCTTGATATCTTTATCCTCAAGCGTTAGAATAGCGCCTGTCAATTTTGTTTAAATCATAAGAAGGGAGAACACATGAGTAAAGCAAAAGATACAAAGAAAGAAGGCAAGAAAAAACCACAAAAAACACTGAAAGAAAAACGCGCGGCAAAGAAAGAAAAACAAGGGAAGTAACATTAGTACATCACCAGACTGCGGGCTCATGCCCGCAGTTCTATTTTTATGTTCATCAAGATGAAAAACACACATGGCACAGTTTATTTATACAATGCAAGGCGTAGGCAAAGTTGTTCCGCCTAAACGTGAAATTTTAAAAAATATTTGGTTATCATTTTATCCTGGCGCCAAAATTGGCGTGTTAGGATTAAATGGTTCGGGTAAGTCTACCTTGCTTAAAATCATGGCGGGCATAGACAACGAATTTATTGGTGAAGCACGACCTCAGTCTGACATTAAAATTGGTTATCTGCCGCAAGAACCTCATTTAGACCCTAAAAAAACAGTGCGTGGCAACATTGAAGAAGCTGTGGGAGAAGTCATTACACTCTTAAATCGCTTCAATGATATCAGCATGAAATTTGCTGAACCCATGAGTGATGATGAAATGAATAAACTCTTGGAAGAGCAGGGCGACTTACAACATCAAATTGATTCAGCCGGTGCTTGGGAATTAGAACGCAAATTAGAAATCGCAGCCGATGCGCTACGTTTACCACCCTGGGATGCAGATGTCACAAAGTTATCAGGTGGCGAGCGGCGTCGTGTGGCTTTATGCAAATTGCTTTTATCCAAACCTGATATGTTGTTATTAGATGAACCGACTAACCACTTAGATGCAGAAAGCGTGGCATGGTTAGAAAAATTTTTACAAGATTACACAGGCACAGTGGTTGCTGTGACACATGATCGCTATTTTTTAGATAATGCCGCTGGTTGGATTTTAGAATTAGACCGTGGCCAAGGTATCCCTTATGAAGGGAATTATTCCTCTTGGTTAGAACAAAAAGAAAAACGCCTAGAACAAGAAGAGCGCCAAGAAGCGGCTCACCAAAAATCTATCAAAGCAGAATTGGAATGGGTACGCACTAACCCCAAGGGTCGGCAAGCAAAAAGCAAAGCCCGTTTGGCGAGATTCGAAGAATTGAGTTCTAAAGAATTTCAAAAACGCAGTGAGACCCAAGAACTTTATATCCCACCGGGTCCTAGGTTGGGAGAGTTGGTCATAGAAGCAAACAATCTCAGCAAAGAATTTGGCGACAGGGTTTTATTTGAAAATTTAAGTTTTAATATACCCAAAGGAGCCATTGTTGGGATTATTGGTCCAAATGGCGCCGGAAAATCCACATTATTTAAGATGATCATGGGTATGGAGCAACCTGACGGTGGCGAAATACGCATTGGGGAATCTGTGCAGCTTGCATATGTTGATCAAAGTCGCGATTCACTCAATGGTAGCAATACTGTTTGGCAAGAGTTATCCGGTGGCCAAGACATCATGACCATAGGGACTTTCCAGCTACCCTCTCGAGCTTATGTTGGCCGCTTCAATTTCAAAGGCACAGACCAGCAGAAGTTTATTAAAGACTTATCCGGTGGTGAGCGTAATCGCGTCCATCTGGCTAAGCTCTTAAGCAGTGGGGGCAATGTGTTGCTGTTAGACGAGCCCACCAATGATTTAGATATCGAGACCTTACGCGCCTTAGAAGAAGCGATATTAAGCTTCCCAGGCTGTGCGATGGTTATTTCCCATGATCGCTGGTTTTTAGATCGTATTGCCACACATATTCTGGCTTTTGAAGGGGATACCACGGTGAATTTCTTTGCGGGGAATTATACGGAGTATGAATTAGACCGCGTGCGTCGATTAGGGGACAAAGCTAAGCAGCCACATCGTATGAAGTATAAGAAATTAGAACATTGAGGGAAAAAGAAGATTTTTTTCAAATTATTCACTATAATAGGGCTTTAGCATCAAAACTCATTAAATGGAGTACGTAATGAGATTCAAGGTAAAGGGATTTACCCTTATCGAATTAATGATCACGTTGACTATTGTTGCCATTCTTGCCGCTATCGCAATCCCTTCTTATCTCCTCTACACCCGTAGATCACATTATTCTGAAGTGGTTGAGTCGGTAGCCCCTTTTAAATCGGGTGTCGTGCAATGTTTTGAAGGCATTAATACACTGACAGGATGTGATGGTGGTAGCAATCATGTTCCACCCAATATTACCTCTCCGACTGGCGCAGTGGCGAGTTTAACTGTTTCATCTGGTGTGATTACTGTGACACCTGTTGCACAAAATGGTATTTTATCGACAGACACATTTATTTTGACACCGACTATCACCAACAGCACAACATTAACCTGGACTGAGTCAGGTGGTGGTGTGAGTAATGGATACGCACAATAATTTTTTGGAGACAATATGAAAAAATCTTCTAGCTTGAAATCAACCATCAAAAGTTTTTCTAGTATTATTAAAGAAGCAACTAGCGAGTTAAAAAAAATGCAAGTTCAACTCCGAAAATTAAAGAAAATGGCTGCGGCAGAAAAGAAAGTCGCTAAGAAATCTACAAAGAAACGTAAGTCTGCTAAAAAGAAATAAATCGTGAGTTGGGCACAGTGTCATACGCGCCGTGCCCAACCTATTCAACAAATCACAAAATCATCGCCTTTCGATTCTGATCCCATGCTTTCAACTAAGGGAATAATTTTGTCTGATTTCAATTGAAATAAATCAGCGAGATCTTGAATGACAAAATAACATTTTTGAATTTCATCGTAGCGATAAGAGGTTTTTAACATTTTCATAATATCGAATGGCAAACGTTCTGGCACATCACTTTCTAGCGCATAAATCGTTTCTTGAGAAGAAGACAGAATACCGCCACCATAAATTCGCAACTTATCTTTGTTTTGAATCAAGCCGAACTCAATGGTAAACCAAAATAGTCTACCCAATAATGACTGAGCTTTCTTACTCGCTTTTAATGCATTCTCACCATACCATTGTACGAAATCAGCATAAGCTTGATGGGTGAGCATAGGACAATGTCCAAAGTACTCATGAAAAATATCGGGTTCTTCTAAATAATCTAATTCTTCGCGCGTACGGATAAATGTCGCGGCAGGGAAGCGGCGGTCAGCGAGCAAAGCAAAAAACTGTTCTAAGGGGATGATAGCGGCTACAGGGGCGACTGACCAACCAGTCTTTGCTTTGAGTACTTCAGAGATTTCTCCGCATTGTGGAATACGGTTAGACGGCATATTTAATGTTTTTAAACCCTCTAAATATTCAGCGCAGGCTCTGTCTTGAATGACTTTGATCTGTCGTTCATAGAGTATTTGCCAGGTTTCATTTTCTTCAGGTATATAGCCAACATAGCCATTAGCATTGGGTTTTTTAGCAATGTATTTAGTCATATAGGGGTCTCACTTTTGAGTGCAAACTTTAGCAGAGGTGAGGGGGCGTACGCAATTTGTCTTAGAAGGAGAGATGTCTCGGGAGTTGATTCTCATTATTTATACGATAAGGATATTACTGTATAATAATAATCCATTATTATTCCTTATGATCCAGCTATCTCTTTCTTTTAGCAGAGAAACCCCCCGGAATATGCTAATGTAATAATATGCTCCTCGCGAAAATAAAGAGGGTATATTCATGAAAAAGATTTTAATCATAGATGACTCTCCTTTTATGAGGAAACTCTTAAAAGACTTGCTCTTGAATTCAGAACGCCCGCGTCTGCAAGCCATTGAAATATACGAAGCCGATGGAAAAAAATCCGCACTCGTACAACTTAAAAAAAACAAGCCTGATATTATTTTACTAGATATTGTGATGCAAGAAAGTGAAATAGAAGGGTTGGAATTTCTACAAGAAGTGAAAGATATTTACGACGCCCGAAAAATTATCATGATTACATCCATAGGACAGCCCTCCATCATGGAGGAGTGTAAACAATTCGGTATTCAAAATTATTTACAAAAACCATTTGAAAATGCGCAAGTGGTAGATATGGTGAATAAAGCATTGGCTTAGTGTCATTAAAAAGAGAGTCGTGCATGAAGCATCACAGAAAAATGCATTTTTTAATTATCGATGACGATGCCATCATTGCACGTGTACATCAAGAATTGCTAGAAGAAGCTGGTCACAAAACAACAGTCATCTCTTCCAGCGAAGAAGCTTTAAAACAAGTTGCCACTATTAATCCCGATTGTATTTTATGCGATCTGATGATGCCAGGCATCGATGGATTGGATTTCTTTCAAGCGTTACAGAAAATAGAAGATATCAAAAAACCAAAATTTATCATTATCACAGGCAAAATTTTTGAATATGATAAAAGACGCGCACTTGAGCTAGGGGTAGATGGTTATTTTAACAAGCCCGTTAACCCAAAAACATTTGCGGATGATTTAGCTGAAGTCATTGATTCTAGTATGGTGATTCAATTTTGGGGTGTCAGAGGCACATTGCCTGTTCCAGGAAAGAAAACCGTTAAGTATGGCGGTAATACGAATTGTGTGACGCTCAGTTTTGCCGAGAAAGAATTTTTTATTTTTGATGCAGGGACTGGCATCAAAGAATTATCAAATTTTTTAGTTAAACAAAATAAATTTCCACTTTCCGCCAAAATCTTTATCACGCATCCGCATTATGACCATATTAATGGTTTGCCATTTTTTGTTCCGCTCTATATGCAAGGGAATGAGTTTGAAATTATCGGGACCAATCAAGGTGACATGAGTATTGAGCAATTGATTTCAGGCCAGATGGACAGTGTTTATTTTCCGATAACCATGAAAGAACTCTCGGCAAACGTAACATTTAGAAACATATCGGAAGAAAGCTTCGATATAGGTGAGTTGAATATTCAAACATTATTTTTAAATCATCCAGGAAAATGCTTAGGATATCGCGTACAACACGAGAAAAAATCTTT
>CAJCIZ010000137.1 GCA_903970525.1 Myxococcales bacterium
TTCATAATGTCATTATTGGTGGCGTTTTGTTTGGTTACTTTGCGGGTGTGATATTTTGGTTTCCCAAAGCCTTTGGTTTCACGCTCGACGAGAAATGGGGTAAGCGCGCGTTTGCATTTTGGGTAGTGGGGTTTTATATCGCGTTTATGCCACTTTATGTTCTTGGCCTGAATGGTTTTATGCGTCGCACTAGCCATTATGACAATACGTTATTTCAACCTTATTTCATTGTTGCAGCATTCGGCGCTCTATGTGTGCTGTGCGGTATTCTTTCACAAATTATTCAGCTTTATGTCAGTGTGAGAGATCGTAAGGTCTTACGTGATCGAACGGGTGATCCCTGGAATGCAGGAACCCTAGAATGGGCTGTATCCTCACCCGCACCTCTTTATAACTTTGCAGTGTTACCAACAGTAACAGGTTTAGACCAATTCTGGATTGATAAAGAAAAACAGCGCGCAGAAGGAAAAGTGCATCCACAAGATATGACCTATCAACCCATACACATGCCCAGAAATACGGGCGTAGGTTTTATCATTGCAATCTTTTCAGGAATCATGGGTTTTGCCATGGTATGGCATATGCTGATTCCAGGACTGATAGGATTTATCGGTATGATACTGGCCCCTATCATCAAATCGTTTAATACAGACACCGATTATTATATCGATGCTGAAACCGTTAAAAAAACTGAAATTGCCCATTATAAGGAGGTCGCAGCATGCACAACGAATTAGCCATCATGCATGAGCACCATCATGACACTGACGCAATAGACGTCTTTGGTTTTTGGTTATATATCATGACCGATTGCATCTTATTTGGCAGTCTCTTCGCCACGTTTCTGGTTTTAAACTATCAGGGTATGATGCCTTCCACGTTAAAAGACCATATTAACTTACGCGTTGTATTGCTAGAAACGTTTCTTTTGCTCGCTTCAAACTTCACCTATTGTTTAGCCATGTTAGATTTGTACAAGCAAAAAATTTTCCGCACACAAGTATGGTTAGGCATGACATTTCTGCTGGGAGCAAGCTTTGTCTTTATTGAAGTGAGAGAGTTTATCCAGCTTGCAGCTGATGGTTTTCGTTGGGATTTAAATGGATCAGCCTCTTCCTTTTTCACGCTTGTCGGTACGCATGGTTTCCATGTGAGCTGTGGCTTACTTTGGATACTGGTGATGATGTTGCAACTGCCTAAACTCAAAGGTTCGCCTCACATTGCAACGCGGCGTATGGCTTATTTAGGTTTATTCTGGAACTTTTTGGATATTGTCTGGATATTTGTATTCACCATCGTTTATTTATTAGGAGCGATGTAAAATGACCGATCACAACTCGCATCAACCCGATTATGGGACAGGCCAAAAAAAGTTAGGGATTTATACCCTAGGATTCATCGCTTGCTCAATACTCACGTTGCTTTCCTTTTGGGTGGTGATGCAAAATCAATTAACACGCGTTGAAACATTTGTGGTGATCTATTCTTCCGCCTGTTTGCAGTTTATTATTCAGTTGGTTTGTTTCTTGCGCCTGAATAATCAAACCCCGCAAGGTCGCACAAATGTGATGTCGCTGCTATTTACACTGGTGATTTTAGTGACGATTATCGTCGGTTCATTGTGGATTATGTGGAATATGAACTATAACATGATGCATTAATTCAAACGTTAATGCTTCTGTTAAATCCATTCTTTCCTATTGTCCCTGCAGGGAATCATTTCAATGACCATATTGCGTTTGATTTTAGCGGATCAGCTTTCCGCCTCTATTTCTTCACTTCATGGTATAGATCGGGATAAGGATGTAGTCTTGCTTTGTGAAGTCATGGCTGAAGCGATTTATGTGAAGCATCATAAAAAGAAAATTGCTTTTTTATTTGCGAGCATGCGTCACTTTGCAGAAGAGTTAAAAGAAGACGGTTTGCAGGTGCGCTATATAAAATTAGATGATCCAGATAATACTGCTACTTTTGAGGGGGAAGTGAAGCGTGCGATTAAAGCATGCAACCCCAAGCAGGTAATTGTTACTGAGCCAGGTGAGTATCGGCTGCAGAGGATTTTTCAATCTTGGCAGACAACACTAAAAGTTCCAGTTGAGGTGAGGTCTGACTCACGCTTTTTAGCCTCTACTGATGAATTTTCAGTTTGGGCAAAAGACAAAAAACAATTACGCATGGAATTTTTCTACCGTGATATGCGAAAAAAATATCACATCCTCATGGACGCAGAAGGCAAGCCAGAGGGCGGTCAATGGAACTATGACAAAGAAAATCGTAAGCCACCTCAGCAAGGCTTGACCTCACCAAAACGGATGAGTCATCAAAAATCAACTATCACCCATGAGGTTTTGCAATTAGTCGAAAAAAAATTCGCGGATCATTTCGGGCATTTACAACCGTTCCATTTTGCTGTGACAAGAAGCCAAGCCTTAATGGAATTAAATCATTTCATCGGAACACTATTACCACGGTTTGGTGATTATCAAGATGCTATGGTGATGGGCGAGCCTTATCTTTATCATTCATTGATTTCAGCATATTTAAACGCGGGCTTATTGCTACCCCTAGAAATTTGTCAGTTGGCAGAACAGGCTTATCGAGCAGGCACTGCACCATTGAATGCGGTGGAAGGTTTCATACGGCAAATTTTAGGGTGGCGTGAATATATTAGAGGTATTTATTGGCTGCACATGCCTCAGTATGCAGAATTAAATTTTTTTGCAGCAAAACGTCAGTTACCTGATTTTTACTGGACGGCAAACACTAAAATGGCCTGTGTTGCAGAAGTGGTTCAACAGACAGAAGACCATGCGTATTCGCACCATATTCAAAGGTTGATGATAACCGGTAACTTTGCCTTATTAGCAGGTATTAATCCGGTTGAAGTGTGCGAATGGTACTTGTTGGTTTATGCCGATGCTTATGAATGGGTTGAATTGCCTAATACATTGGGTATGGCATTGTATGGTGATGGCGGAATAGTCGGTAGCAAACCTTATGCAGCCAGTGGCAAGTATATTAATCGTATGAGTAATTACTGTGAATCTTGCTATTATCATGTTGAAGAAACGCTAGGTGAAAGAGCTTGTCCTTTTAATGCATTGTATTGGGATTTTATTGCGCGCAATCAAAATAAGCTGCAAGGCAATCAACGCATGCCGTATGTCTTTGCAACATGGAATAAAATGGCAGAAGATAAACGCAACGCAATACGCAAGCAAGCAGCGCTGACTTTTAATAAACTCGATAATGGAACATTGTGATAGAAGTTGAAATTAATTTTTTTAAGGATTTTTTATGGCAAATTACTTAATTATTGCGGGTACCAGTCAGATCGGCGTTTGCATCATCGAAAAACTCTTAGCAGGCGGTCATCAGCTCTTTATTACTGGAAGAGATAGCGCGAAGTTAACAGCTATTGCAGAAAAATATCAGTTAGCGCATGCCATCCTCGAGGCCAGTGATTTTTTGGCGGTCGATGCTGTGTTTGAACAAGCTAAGCGTGAAATAGGCACGCTGCACGGTGTGGTCAATTGCGCAGGCTCGCTCTTATTAAAATCAGCGCATATGACTAAGCAAACAGAATACGAGCAGACCTTAGCGGCTAATTTGACAACGGCTTTCGCTGTCACAAGTGCTGCGGGCAAACATTTATCGAGTGAAGGGGGAAGCGTTGTCTTGATGTCTTCTGCAGCTGCGTTGACAGGCATTTCCAATCATGAAGCCATTGCAGCGGCAAAAGCAGGCGTCATAGGCTTAGCACGATCAGCCGCCGCAACCTATGCGCCCTGCAACATCCGCTTTAATGTTGTCGCACCTGGTCTGGTTGAAACAACGCTGACGTCTGGTATTACCAATAATCCGATGGCACGCAAAGCTTCAGAATCCATGCATGCCTTAGGGCGCTTAGGTTTGCCAGAAGATATCGCTGTTGCGGTGATATTTTTTCTCCATCCGGAAAACACATGGATAACCGGCCAAGTCTTAGCAGTTGATGGTGGTCTCAGTTGTATCAAGCCAAAGATGAAAGTGTAAAAATGAAAATGCTACGAAATACTCAAAGAAAAAAATAACGATGTCAAAATTATGGCATTTCACTGGTGGCGCCGCCATTTCTATATTCAATACCTATGCAAATCAAGCGCATAATTTTTCAACTTGCGCTTTATTTATTTTTTTCTTAAGATTTGCCGGTTAGGATTAGCATCATTATTTAAACATTGACCTAGAAGGGGAGCCCTATCAATATACGAATGCCGGAACTTTGGTTGAGCATCACGCATCGCTTGAATCAATTGATGATTGCGGATTTAGTCCTTTACAGTCAGCAGCGTATATTCCGCCTTTAACGAATTTAAGAATCAAAACGGTAGAATGTTTACTGAGACATGGAGCAGATCCGACTTATATTAATACTCAAAGAAAGCAAACGGCAGCGCTAATTGCTATTGAAGATGAAGAACCTGAAGTTGCAGAGATACTTTTAAAAGCTGAAAATGAATGGCGAATGAAAAAACAGAATCAATTGAATTCACTGAGTAGTCATGAAGTAAAGAGCCATAATCAGGAGCCGGCTAGTACGGGTTCTTCAGCATTAACAAGCAATATGAAAGGATTAGTTTCACAAATGTCATTTTTACGTGTCGAAACTGCTAGCACGACACCTCCATCTGCTGCCAGTGATACTTCGTATGTAGATGAGCACGATTTATCGACCAACCCAACAAAACTCGACAAATAAGCAATTAGAAGAGACACTTAGCAACTATTCACGTAAGAAGAGTTAACATTATGCCATGTATCTTTGATGAGAAAAATAAATATAGATGACTTTTTGGTTTCCAGTCGTTCTCGCTGAGAGGGACGAGAACGACTGGATTCAATTATTCATCACTACGAATTTCAATTGATTGTGGTTGTGCAGACTCTTTTTTAGGAATAAAAATTTCAAGGACGCCTTTTTGAAGTTTGGCTTCAATTTTTGCACCATCGGCGGTATCTGGTAGAGCAAATTGCCTATAGAAATTACCTCGTATACGCTCTGTCCTGAAATAATGAGTCATTTCTTCTTTTGGTGTTGCGGGTCGTGATCCTTTAAGCGTAAGAATATTATTTTCCATAGAAATATTAATATCACTTTTTTCAACACCGGGTAAATCCGCGAGAATGGTAAATTGTTTTTTATCTTCCTTAATATCAATAGCGGGAATCCATTGACTCGTTTCTATATTTGATGTATCGGTTTTTGTTAATGGACGCAAAGCTTGCTCAATCATTTTATTAACTTCATTGACCAATGTAGATGGTTCATAACGTGTAATGTAGCTCATGATATCCTCCATTTGTGGTTATATTTACATTTTATTATCTTGGGATAGGGGGATGATTTTTCAAGTGTTAGCTATGATTTTTTATGATGTCATGGCTGAATAATAAGTGTCCATGCTGGCTTTATTTCTTAAACGAGTATAAATTGCCAAGATAACTACAGAGTGTTGCAACAGCCACGCGTAATTTACAGTATCTTCATTCCATAAAAGATATTGTACAAAATTTATAACTATAGTTTCAAGCAAGACTAGATCAATAATATGGAGTGAGTTGCCCATGATAAAAGGAATATTTGTGATTATATTATTATTAGCTGTAGGTAGTATATTTTTAGGTTGGCAAATGCTGGCCTATAAATCTTCTGAACCCAACTATCGCTTGATAAAAAAAGAAGGCAATATTGAAATTAGGGAATATCCAATATTGCTCATTGCAGAAGTTCGTGTTGAAGGTGAGCGCTATGTAGCGCTTAACATGGGTTTTCGAATACTGGCAGATTATATTTTTGGTAACAATAAAGCGGATAAAAAAATAGCAATGACTGCGCCAGTGTCTCAAGTCAGGGAGGATAATGTCTGGGTCATTCGTTTTGTGATGCCTGCTGATTTTACTTTGCAAACACTGCCAGATCCTAACAATAAAAAAATAAGTTTAGTTGAGATTAAAAACAAGAAATTTATTGTTATCCGATTTAGAGGAGCAAACACAGAAAGCAATTTAACGACACATCAATCGAAGCTCTTAAGTTACATGTCCAAACATCAACTTAAATCATTAAATCATCCTATTTTTGCGTTTTATAATCCTCCTTGGATATTGCCATTGTTCCGTCGTAATGAAATTATGATTGAAACGGATTTTTAGCATGATGCCTGCAAGCGAGTAAACCTGATTGTCTCAGTGACGTTTGGATTTCGGTGGAAATCATTATTGCTATTGGTGTTGATAACTGGCGCGCTTCTCTGAAGATTGACAATCATCTGTAGGAGATAAACTAGATGATTGGCTCTGCTGTGAATTGAAGACAGGGCTAGTATTTGACATTAAAGTAATACTTTCTTTTGCTGTTTCTTTACATTCATTTTCAACCAGTTGACATGCGTGACTATAAAGTACTTTATCATAGTCACTAACACCTTTAACGATTACCTGGCTATATAACTTGAGGATAGCGCTAGCTTCTTTGAAGTTATTTAATTTTTGGCAAGCTAAAATGGCGAGAAAAAAAGCATAAGCTGATGCATTAAAGACAGAATTTTTGTCAGAAAGAGGAATCAATGACTGGAATATTTCAGGGAGTGTTGCTGAATAATTTTTGTTATAGACTAATGTGATTCCATCAAATTCTGACTGATTATTTATAATAATTTTAGCATGTTTGATAACGTCAGAAAAATTTCCATGATAAAATAAATAATTACTATATTCAGCATAGGTTCCACTAGATACAAATAATTTCGTGCATAATACAAAGTTTTGATCAGCAAGAGCCATCAATTCATGATCTTTATTCTTTTGTATGGCAATACAAAATAGCAAACACCCTAGATTTTGTGCAATCAACGAATCTCTAATAGATATTTTAGATGCTTTTTTTGCGTATAATATAGCTAGCTCAATATCTCCGCGAAATTGATATGACTCAGCAACTATTAAATATATTCCAGCATAAATGTCGCTATTTTCTCCTGTGAATTCAATATCATTATTGATATGAAGAGAGTTAAAATAATTTAATACATCTTGATAAAGATTTAATGCAAAATAACAATCCATTATTCCATAATGGAATCGAAAAAACATATCATCTTCTCTGTTTTCCCGTACTAATGCTAAATGCTTTAATCCTTTCATATATAAATCTAAGGATTTTTTAAATTGACAAAACTTAAACTCACATTCAGCCATAATAAATAAAAGATCAAACATCATCTCGCTATCTTTTTCAGTAATATGGGTGAGAATTGTAAAAGAATTTTTGAAATGACTATATGCGCTAACATAATCCTTTTTATGATTAAAATAGAGATATCCAATATCAAAATGAATTTTTCCAATAGTAAAATTATCCTTGTCGCCGATTGCCTCAGCGATTTCTTTTGCTTCAAAATATAAGGAAAGGGCGAGCTCAATATTACCCATTGTTGCCCATGCTTTAGATGAATGCATTAATAGCGTTAAATATGTTACGCTATTCTTAGGAAAATGCTTCAATACAAGTTCTATCGCTTCTTCATGGTATCCTAAAGCAAGTTTAGGATTATTTGATTTTTGGCATGCAGCAATCGTATGCTGCAGTGTCGCCAGAATTTTCAGATAATTTGTAGTGTCGAATTTTTTAATATTTCCTAGTCTTCTTTGCCATTCAGCTAAACTAATGTCGGATTCAGGGTCTGTATTCAAATGACTATTAATTTCACGTCCTCTTTCTTCATACGCCTGTGCGGACTGATTATTTCCTATAATACGAGTTACTCTAGCTAATCTTGATAAGATACTGGAAATTAGAGAATGATTATTACTATCAATATTTTTAGCAATTTTAAGTGCTTGTTCAAAGTAGTGTATACCTGATTTTAAGCTTTCAGAATTATTACTGAGGTTATACTTCGAACAAAGTTTATCTGCATAGTAGATGTATAAATTCAGCATTTCAAAACTATTTATTGCAATATATTTTTCAGCAATCTCTATTGCTTGCTGTATTCCCTCATTTTTATCATCTTTTATTGATAGTACTCGCTTTGATAATTCTAGAGAAAAATGTATATGCATCAATTCGACTTTTTCGTCTTTTTGCTCTGTTGATGGATCTTTACTTTGTAGCGCTTTTATATAGCTGTTATAAGCTAATCGATGATTACCTATGCGATGACTTGATTCACCTAGTTTTAAATAAGACTTAGACTTGGTTGTAGTGTCTAGTTTCTGTTCATAATGTTTTATCGCATTTTGATAATGCGAATGTAACTGACGACATCGCCTTATTTTGTCTAATCGCTCTGAATTAACTTCAGCTTCCCTTGTATCCGCCCTCTGTGACAGACCTCTTTCAAAAAATAAAAGTAGGCTTTTCTCTTCTAATAATCGAAAATTAGGAAAAAGAGAATCTAACTTTTCAAAGGCTTCTTTATCGTATTCTACTTCCGACTTATTTTCTGCTTGATAGTCTCGCAAAACGAGTTGAACTAATTTGTGTATAGAGATTGTATTATTTTGAACTGATTTAATAATTAAAGAATGCTCTAATAAGACTTTTATTGCATCATTCAAATCAATTTCATCGTTAGCAAATTGTTTTAATAGATATAATGGGATTTTATCTGCGGCATAATAAGCAATAATATTTAATAAGTGATAGGCGAGTTGAGAAGTTGTTTTAATTTTCTCTATGCTTAACTTTAATGTGGTAGACAATGTTTTCTTAGAACAGTCAATGTAATTATCTGGATCAGCTTCTTTAGCCCATAATTTTTGTCGTAGCTGATGGAATAATTCATTATATTTTTTAATCGTAACATTATGGTTTACCATATAGGAATAAGCTTGCACTAATGATGAATATATCTGTATTTTATCCGCAGCAATGATATTTAATAAGTGATAGATTATCTTAGAAGTTTTTTTAGTCTCTTCAATACGTAACATTGATGTCGTAGCCAATTTTTTCTTAGAGGCTTCAATAAAGTTATCTGGATCACTTTCTTTGGCCCACAATTTTTGTCGTAGCTGATGGAATAATTTATTATATCCTTGAATAGTAACTTTGTACTTTATCATGTAAGAACAAGCTTGCGCTAAAGCGAGAGGAAAATCTCCTAATAATTCAGCCAAACTATCGGCATCTTGATGAAACTTATCATCCTCTAGTTTTTCATGATATTTTAGAATATATTGAATTGAATCATCACGGGTGAATGTCGTTACTTCGATAGGATTTTTTTGCTCATAAACATTTTTATTGATAGACGTAAGTAATAAATGCCCTCCTTTTTTAGGCAGTGATTTTTTAATCGTATCAAATGATTGAACATCATCTACTATCATTAACCATAATTTACCTTGATTCTCAAAGTCTTCTAGTCGTAGGATGACTTTTTGAATGCTCTCATTCTTGTCAGTATTTTTCTGTTCCTCAAAATGATCTGCCAATCTTAGTAAGTCTTGCTGAGCTTGATTTCCATTCACAAACCAAATCAAGCTATACTGATTAGTTCCTGCGGCACTATGTGCATATTCGATAGCGAGTCTGGATTTCCCTATCCCCGGTGTTCCGACCAATGCTGCTACTTTTGGATCAGTCAGCTGAGATGAGAATGATTTATTAATTGCCTCGAAATATTTTAGGCGCGCAATAAAATGCTTATTTGGCTCCGGTAAGTCTCTGTCAATGATACATGCCGCTCTTACCAAGCGACTACTGGCCATTTCTTTCAAAATTTGCTGATAGATTTCATCTTGCTTTAAATCATTTTGTAGCGTTTGGTAGACTGTTAATTTGAGTAACTTATTTACTTGTTCTTTTGAAGGGATTTCTTTTAAGGTCGAATGCTTATTAAATAAATTGTTCCATATTGCATTTTGTTCTAAGGTTGGCAATAGACGAATGAGTATTTCTTTTATATTCGCAGCATAAGATAATGATCGCATTTCCAATATATTGCTGTATTTGTGATAACTCTCAGGCAGAGATTTTTGTAAGCGACCACTGATTAACAATGGTATAACACGTGCTTCCCCAAAGAGTTGTATATCATCTACTTTCTTAATATCAATTAGTGTTAGCTCTGTATTAACCGCTTTTAATCCATAACCTTCTTTATGCTTATAATAGAGAGATTCAGTGCCGATCAATAATACATACTCAGTTTCACGTATATACTCCATATATTTGTAAATACTATTCCCTAGAGGATTACCCTGTAACGTTTCCCCCCCAATATCTAACCTGACTTGTATTCCCGCGAGATGCAGGTGTAAGCCTAATTGCTTTAAAAATGGTTGTACCCAATACTCTCTTGCTTCATACTGAGGAGCAGGCCACGCGTAACTGATATATACACTGGGGAAATCGCGTGAAATTTTCTCTTCTCGAAATTTATCAGCAATGTGTTGTAACGTATTTTCAAATGCGTTTTTGAAGTCTGCAGTTTCACAAACGACTTGTTGGCTAGCCAGAAGTGCATCTGTTTGATACCGGATTTCTGGTTCCAATGCTTCTTCTATCTCATCTCTTAGGCGTTGCACTTCCTGATCAATCGCTTTCTTAATGGAATGTAAAGCTGCTTGCTGTTCTGCTGATAATTGATAATGATTAATCTGCTTCTTAGACAGACTTTCTTTGAAAATAATGATATATTTAAGTGATGACGATAAATCATGTTTCACAAGTAGCGCATTTATTTCAGTAGATTGATCTTCAGCAAATTTTAAGTATGCGCTTGCATCTTTACCTTGTGAGGTTCCAGCGAGTTGAGACAAACAATGGTCACGTAGTTGTGCAAAATTAATTCGCAATTGTAATTCTTTCGAGTGTTTCAATTCCATTGTGAAAGAATCACTACTATGAGCACTAGTTTTTAATTGAGTAAACATCCCTTTAACCTATTAGATTTTATAGTGTCAGGATTTTATGGCAGTCCCCAATATATTGCAAATTTAACCGATGCGTGGTTCTGAAAGTCTGACACCAGTTATAATACCTGCCGCATGGTGTTCTGCTTCGCTGGAATTATTTGATTTTATATTGAAGACAAGCAATTATTGTGTTGATTTGCTCTTTTTCACTATTTAAAAAGTGCTTTGTATTAGTAGCTGCTTAAAGTAGGTTCATGTGGCTGGCTGCATAGATTAATGAGGAGTTAGTTGTTGAGTCTGTGGAACTAAAAATTATCGTAAACCGATTGGTCCTCAAAAAGGCAAGAAAGTTTTCCGTTACAAAGATTACTTCCCACAATTGATGCAGTGTGAGTGCTACCTTCTTTTTCCTATAAATGAATAACTTAGCATCTCACAAGGCTGAAGAAGAGCCTTGCAGTTTTGCCATTTTTTGTGATCTTGCAAGAATAGCCATTAAATATATTTTATAGTATACTTAAATATATATATTTGCGGAGGTTTTCCCCCATGGGTATCCCACTAATGATTCAAGAAGATGATAATAAACGAATAGAACATCTCAAAAAAGATTTTGCCATTCACAAAAAAATCGACGTGATCAGAGCAGGTTTGGCTCTTCTTGAGAAAGAAGCTGAACGCATCAAAAGGGTCAAACGCTGGAAACACGCCGCCAAACTTGTCTCTAAAAGTAGCGCTGAAGTGAATAAGGAATTTCAACCGCATTCCAGGTTAAAATCTTCATGACAATCAATCCTAAGCGTTGGAACATATATACAGTTGATCTCGAGCCTCGCATTGGGACAAAACCAGGTAAACAACGACCGTGCCTTGTTATCCAGCCAGATGAGTTTGCAGAAGGTGGCCTAAAAAGCACAGTGATATTGCCCTTATCCTCAAAAATTATTGATGCGGATGTTTTTCCATTACGTGTCCAAATACCAAAAGGCGTTGCCGGATTAACGCAAGCCAGTGATATTCTTATTGATCAGTTGCTTGCATGGGATAATAGCCTTTTTCGCCGGGAAATTGGCACACTTCCTGAAAGTTTAATTCAGGAAGTGAAAGCAGCAATGAAAGACTTTTTAGATTTATAGAGTGGTTATATTTCCTACTGTGGAAGCTGGATCTGAGAGCCTGCCATCATTTTGCTTTTAATCTTTTATCAACATACTATTATGCTTTAAGGAAGATTATAGGCATGACTCAACTTGACTTTTCCCTTCGCAATTCACATAATCCCTTTTTTCACCCCTCTACTATCACTACATATATATTTAAATCTTAATTTTCACCTTCTAAATACCCCTCACTTCCTGATTAATTGAAAAATTCATGAACATTATTTTTTAACCAACGAATTGGCTGATGAAAATCAACATTGCGAATACAAGCTATTTGTAATGGAAGGTGTAGACGACGACATCAGTTCATTTTACGATCAAAAAAATATTTTCTGTCTTTGGATCAAGAGATTTTTTGAAAATAATTAATGATAAATATCTGAAAAATACTCACCATGATCCCGATATTCCAGATCACTATAAAATAAAGAAAAATTTTATCCCTAAAGTAAAAGACATTATCGAAATTGTAGCTCAGTTTTATGCAGTTAAACAAAGTGATAATACAAAGATTTCTCGAGGAAAATCAAACTTTTCAAAATCAATTGCGATTTTTATTGCCGTAGAATCTTGTCAAATTTCTTTGCGTCACATTGGGGATGAGTTAGGTAATTTAAGTTCTCATGGGATCTCGAGCCACTACAGACGATTCAGAAAATATCTGGAAACCAACAGCTCTCTCCTCGTTGAGATCAAGCAAATGCGCGACTTGCTTAAAAAGCAGATGAACCATGACGCGCTTCGTCCCTCTATCTCCTCTTTTATTCGATTTCAAGAGAAGTTTGGTGAGAATTTAACAACTAGATTATTTTTTAAATCTTTTTATTCAGCTAGTTAGGCGATTAATTCCTTTTTTGCAAGATACTATGCTTCATGCCGTATCCAAAATAGATCACAAATCCAATTCCCATCCAGATAATAAATCGCAGCCAAGTGATGAGTGGCAGATTGATCATGAGGTAGAGACAAAACACTATTCCAAGCGTTGGAAAGACTGGGCCTAGGGGTAATTTAAAAGGTCGCTTCATAGTGGGGCGTGTCCAACGCAATATCATGACGCCTGCGCAAACGAGGGTGAATGCGGCTAACGTGCCGATGTTAACTAACTCGGCTGCTGTACCAATCGGCGCTAAACCAGCAATAGTGGCAATGACTAAGCTGATCAGCAAGATAATGGTAACAGGTGTTTTTGTCTGCGGATTCACTTTTGCAAAAACAGAAGGTAACAAGCCATCGCGTGAAATCGCTAAGAAGATACGAGTCAATCCATAAAACATGACTAACATCACAGTGGTTAATCCTGCAATCGCACCGGCTGAAATAATGCCTGCTGCAATGGGAAATTGTAAAAGTAACAATGCTTCGGCAACAGGTGATTTCACATTCAGTGTTGTATACGGCACGATTCCTGTCAGTAATAAAGCAACTATAATATAAATAATCGTGCAAAAAATCACTGAAAAAATAATACCAATCGGCAGATCGCGTTGTGGATTTTTTGTTTCTTCTGCAGCGGTTGAAAGCGCATCAAATCCAATATAAGCGAAGAAAACAAGTGCCGCGCCTTGCATCACGCCGGTCCAGCCAAATGGGAAAAAATGACCCCAATAAAAGGGATTCACTTCATCGGCAGCAACGCTGATGAATACAGCAATGGTTGTTAATTTAATAAAAACAATCACCGCATTAAAGCGTGAACTTTGTTTGACGCCTATACACAATAAAATAGCGAGCGCAAAAATAATTAAGACGGAAGGAAGATTGATGATGCCGCCTTCGAAAGGATTTTTCAGCAACGCGTCTGGCAAATGAATATGTAACGCTTGTAAAGCATCGTTGACATAACCAGACCAGCCAATCGCAACAGTTGACACACTTAAGGTATATTCCAGCAAAAGATCCCATCCAATAATCCAAGCAACAAATTCTCCGAATCCTGCGAAGGCATAATTATATGCGCTGCCACAACCGCCAATGCTGGTAGCGAGTTCTGCATAGGCAAGACAGGCAAACATGGCCGCAAAGCCCGCAATCATGTAAGAAATAGTAATGGCAGGACCTGCCTTAGTCGCAGCAGCAATCCCTGTTAATACGAATACACCAGCGCCTATGATGGCGCCTATTCCCATTAGGGTCAGGTCAAAAGCGGTTAGGCAGCGGCGTAGTGAGGACTCTGAGGGTTCTTCGGCGACTACAGCTTTGAAGGGTTTGGTACGAAATAAGTTCATATTATTTCTCCCAGGATATATATTAAAATAGCACAGATTTGGGGAAGATGTTGCTCAGGTTTTTTTACCTCTCCTCTTGTGGGAGAGGTCCGAGCGAAGCGAGGGGTGAGGGGTGCTCTGGTGTTACTTTGACTATTTAATGACTGGGGTCCTGTCACTGAAAAAATTTTTTCGTGCTCGCAAGCTCCGCGCGAAAAGGAATTTTTCCAGCGCCACCCCGTTTTATTTATATTACAAGCAACGCAAACTGTCTTTCATCTCTTGCGGTATGATTGATAGCAAGACAACTAAGGGAAAGGATACCCATGACATATCAAGTTTCACATTACATTAATGGTCAAATCGTAGAAGATAAAAGCAAAGCGCAAGCAATTTATAATCCAGCAACTGGCAATGTGATTGGTCAAGTCGCATTAGCAAATAGCACAGTTGTTGATAAGGCAGTCGCAGCCGCAAAATCTGCATTTCCATCTTGGGCAGCGACGACGCCCTCGCGTCGTGCGCGCATTATGTTTCAATTTAAAAATTTATTAGAAAAAAATACTGACGAATTAGCAAAGTTGGTTACGCAAGAACATGGTAAAACATTAAATGATGCGCGTGGGTCAGTGCAGCGTGGGATTGATGTGGTGGAATTTGTTTGTGGCATGCCTTATTTGTTAAAAGGCAGTTATGCAGAAGATGTTGCAACGGATGTGGATAGTTATTCTATTCGGCAACCGTTAGGTGTTTGTGTGGGGATTACGCCGTTTAATTTTCCTGTGATGATTCCGTTGTGGATGTTTGCGATGGCGATTGCTTGTGGGAATACGTTTGTTTTAAAGCCGTCGGAGAAAGATCCGTCTTGTTCTATTCTTTTAGCAGAGTTAGCGAGAGAAGCAGGATTGCCTGAGGGTGTGTTGAATGTGGTGCAAGGGGATAAAGAAGCAGTTGATGCTTTGTTAATTCATCCCGATGTGCAGGCGATTAGTTTTGTGGGGTCGACACCAATTGCAGAAAGCATTTACAAGACAGGGACGCAACAGGGGAAACGTGTGCAAGCGTTTGGTGGTGCGAAAAATCATTGTATCGTTATGCCAGATGCGGATATGGATCAAGCGGTAGATGCTTTGATCGGTGCGGCTTATGGTTCGGCGGGTGAGCGGTGTATGGCGATTTCTGTTGCTGTTGCGGTCACGGATTCAGTGGGTGATGTGTTAGTAAAAAAAATGCAATCACGGATTGAAAAATTAAAAATTGGTCCTGGTTTGTCTGCGGATATTGAAATGGGACCGTTAGTGACTCAGCAACATTGGGAGCGTGTGAAATCTTATATCGATTTAGGCGTGACTGAAGGTGCGAGCTTAGTGGTGGACGGTCGTGGTTTCAAACCTAAAGATCATTCATCAGGATTTTTTATGGGCGGTAGTTTGTTTGATCATGTTACTGCTAGCATGCGCATTTATCGCGAAGAAATTTTTGGACCGGTGTTATGTGTTGTGCGTGTGCCCGATTTTGAAAGTGCTTTAAAATTAGTAAATGATCATCCTTATGGAAATGGTACAGCTATCTTCACACATGATGGTTATACGGCACGGACGTTTGCCTCAAAAGTTCAAGTTGGCATGATAGGGATTAATATTCCGATTCCCGTGCCTGTTGCCTATCAAACGTTTGGCGGATGGAAAAAATCGATATTTGGTGACATTCCTATGCACGGTTCAGATGGCATGCATTTTTATACGAAAATTAAAACGATTACGCAACGTTGGCCCAAAGATAAAAAAAGCGCGGCAGAATTTGTTATTCCCACGATGAAGTAGGAGCTTCTATTATGAAAATTGGTTTTGTTGGTTTAGGACATATGGGAAATCCCATGGTCAAGAATTTGTTAAAAGCAGGCTTTGATGTGACTGTGTATGATAAGTCTGCTGAAGCAATGCAAGCATTGGCTGCTGCCGGTGCAAAACCTGCGAGTTCTCTCATCGAACTTGCCAAAGGGGCTGAAGTCTTAATTACGATGTTGCAAACTGGCGATCAAGTGAAAGACGTGTGTCTGAAAAAAGAAGGCTTGTTTGAAAATTCTCTGCCGGATGTTTTGTATATTGATTCTTCGTCCATTGAAATTGCCGCGTCACGTGAGTTACATCATGAAGCAGGATTGTTAGGTGTTTGCATGATTGATGCGCCGGTGTCGGGTGGTGTGGCGGGTGCGGAAGCGGGGACTTTAACTTTTATGGTCGGTGGTGAAGAAAAAGTTTTTAACCGTGCAAAACCTATTCTTGAAAAATTAGGTAAAAAAATAATTCACGCAGGAGAGGGCGGTCATGGTCAAGCTGCGAAAATTTGTAATAATTTAATTTTAGGTGTTTCTATGATTGCAGTCAGCGAAGCGTTTACGCTGGCGAAAAAAA
The DNA here is from genome assembly GCA_903970525.1 of Myxococcales bacterium. GTDB lineage: Bacteria > Pseudomonadota > Gammaproteobacteria > DSM-16500 > DSM-16500 > UBA5158. The sequence continues at coordinate 16,693 of CAJCIZ010000137.1, forward strand.
TTGGTTTAGATCCTAAGAAATTTTTTGAGATTAGTTCTAATGCTTCAGGTCAGTGTTGGGCAATGACTAAGTATTCGCCGGTTCCTGATTTAGTTGAGAATGTGCCTTCTAATAATGGGTATAAGGCAGGGTTCATGGCGAAGATGATGTTGAAGGATTTGTTGTTAGGGATGCATGCGGCTGAAAACGCGCAGGCGAGTGTGCCTTTGGGGGCGGTGGCTACGGAGCTTTATTCCTTGTTTGTGGGGCAGGGGAATGGGGAGATGGATTTTTCTGGGATCATTAAGATGTTGATGGGGGAATAGAGGCTTACCCTCATCACTCAATCACAAACTTCTCATCCAACGCTTGACGCGCAATAATCACGCGCATAATTTCATTCGTCCCTTCCAAAATCTGATGCACCCGCAAATCACGGAAAAAACGTTCTAACGGATAATCTTGTATATACCCATATCCACCAAAAATTTGTAACGCCTCATTGCAGATATTAAAGCCATGATCAGTCGCTAATTTCTTCGCCATCGCACAATACATTGCAGCATGGGGATTTTTTTTATCAAGCGCATCCGCAGCACGGTGAACCATTAAACGAGAAGATTCTAGTGCAGTGAACATATCAGCAAACTTAAATTGTAACGCTTCAAACTCAACTAATTTTTTATTAAATTGCTTACGTTCATGCATATGTTGTTTGGCTAAAGTCAAACACGCTTTTGCGCCCCCTAAAGAACACGCGGCAATATTAATACGTCCACCATTTAAAGCCGCCATGGCAATATTAAATCCTTGACCTTCTTGACCAATCAAATTTTCAACGGGTACACGACAGTTATCAAAAAATACCATAGTCGTTGGTTGACTGTGCCAGCCTAATTTCATTTCTTTTTTACCAAAAGATAATCCTGGCATGTTTTTTTCAACGAGTAGGCAACTAATTCCTTTAGGTCCTTCTATTCCAGTGCGTACCATGCAAACATAAATATCTGAAGTGGATCCACCAGAAATAAAAGCTTTTGTCCCATTTAAAATATAATAATCTTTGTCACGTTGCGCAGTTGTTTTTAATGAAGCCGCATCAGACCCTGAGCCTGGTTCTGTTAAACAATAACTGCTGGCTAATTCCAGCGTGACTAAACGTGGCAACCATTTTTGCCGTAAGGTTTGAGATCCATAGTGATCAATTAGCCATGACACCATGTTATGAATCGAAAGATAAGCGGCAGTGGAGACACAGGCAGTCGATAATTCTTCAAAAATAATGGCGCTGTCTAAGCGTGTTAATTGTGAGCCACCCACATCTTCGCGTACGCAAATGCCTGCAAATCCTAAGGTTGCAGCGTGACGTAGTGTCTCAAGCGGAAAGACATGATTTTCATCCCACTCTTTGGCGTGCGGAGCTAATTCTGCATGGGCGAATTCTTTCGCCGCTTTTTGAAAGGCTAATTGCTCAGTTGATAATTCAAAATCCATTCTTGAAATCCTTCAGAAAGAGGGGATTAATTTTTCATTCGAAAATAATGTCTCCGTCGTTTCACGTTCGCGAATTAAATGCACTTTATTTTTGTCTACTATGATTTCTGCAACACGCGGACGGGAATTGTAGTTTGAACTCATTGAGAACCCATAAGCGCCCGCGGAACATACGGTTAATAAATCACCCGCGTGCAAGTTTAACAAGCGATTTTTGCCGAGAAAATCGGCTGATTCACAGACGGGTCCCACAATATCGTAAGGCACGAGTGTATGTGTGTTTTTCAATTCTACAGGCAATATGTTTTGCCACGCGTCATATAAAGCAGGACGCATTAAATCATTCATGGCGGCATCGACTATCGCAAAATTTTTGTGTGCGGTATGTTTTAAATATTCGATACGCGTTAGAAGAACGCCTGCATTGGCAACAATCGCGCGGCCCGGTTCAATAATAATTTCATAAGGAAGATGCTGTAATCGTTGGCATAAACTTTTAACATAATCATTAATCGAAGGCGGCTGTTCATCTTGATATCGCACACCCAATCCGCCACCAAAATTAATGTGTTTTAACTGTATGCCTTGTTCTGTGAGTTGCTTCACCAATTCTAATACTAGTGTGATAGATTCTTGAAAAGGACTTAAGTCTGTTAGTTGCGAACCGATATGGCAAGCTATCCCAATTAAATTTAAGTGCGTCATTTTTTTAATTTCATGGCACAAAGCAAGCGCATTTTCAGCCGCAATTCCAAATTTATTATCTTTTAAGCCGGTAGAAATATAATGATGTGTGCGCGCATCGATATTGGGATTGATGCGTAATGCAATAGGTGCAACTTTGTTTTGTTGTTTGGCAATAGTGTTTAAGCGTTCTAATTCAACATCGGATTCCACGTTAAAACAATAAATGCCTACTTCCAAAGCACGTATAATTTCCTGAGTTTTTTTGCCGACACCGGAGAAAACAATTTTTTTAGGATCACCGCCTGCTGCCAATACACGTTCGAGTTCGCCCAAAGACACAATGTCAAAACCAGAATTTAAGCGGGCTAATAAATTTAAAATAGCAATATTAGAATTGGCTTTGACGGCATAACAAATTTTATGGGGAGCGTTTTCAAAAGCATTGTTAAACGCATGCCAGTTTTCTTCCAAAGCAGCACGGGAGTAAACATAACAAGGCGTTTCAAACTGAGCGGCAATGTCACTTAGTTTAACCTCTTCAGCATAAAGCTCATTGTGTTGATACGAGAAATACTTCATCACTATTTTATCGCCGCCAATGCTGCATCATAATTTGGTTCATCTACAATTTCAGGAACTTGTTGTGTATAAATCACTTTGCCTTTTTCATCTACCACTACGACAGCGCGGGATAATAATCCAGCAAGAGGACTATCTAATAATGTCACACCAAACTTTTTCCCAAAATCAGAATGACGAAAGACAGAAGCAGGCGTCACATTTGTTAAATTTTCTGCGCCGCAAAAACGTTTTTGTGCGAAAGGAAGATCAGCAGAAATACATAAAACTTTAGTGCCGTTTAACTGACTGGCTGCCTCATTAAAATGTCGCACGGACATTGCACAAGTGCCTGTGTCTAAGCTAGGAAAAATATTCAAGATCAGTTTATGACCGGCATAATCTTTGAGGCTTGTTTCAGTTAAGTCAGTTTTAGTGACAGTGAAATCTGGCACCTGGCTACCAATTGCGGGCAAATTGCCGACGGTATTCACTGGAGTCCCTTTAAATGTAATTTTAGCCATTGCCATCTCCTTAAGATATAATTCGAAAATGCTACCATGTTCTTTGGCATTTGAAAGAAATTATTGCATAAATAGATAAAAAAAGGTCAATCGAGTGAAAGATGCTGCACCAATATATGATTTAAATCCCAGCGAAGTCCATTTATGGTGGACCCCCTTGGATTTTTCCGCCCCGCAACTCAAAACATTTTTTGAGTTATTAAGCCCTGATGAGGCTAAACGCGCTGAGCGATTTCGTTTTGATATCCATAGAAATTATTATGTTGCTGCTCGCGGTATATTGCGCAGTTTGTTGAGTGCTTATCTCGCGTGTGATGCTAAAGCAGTACAGTTTTCTTATGCAGAACAAGGCAAACCATTTATCGCAAATAGTCACCTACAATTCAACGTCTCCCACTCACACGGTATGGCGGTATATGCTTTCACGAAAGAGATTGCGATTGGTGTTGATATTGAAAAAATGA
>CAJCIZ010000138.1 GCA_903970525.1 Myxococcales bacterium
CCTTGCGTTGCATTCCGCATGGAGAGACAAGAAGCTATGCTGAGCAAGCTCAATCAATCGGAAGACCATCAGCTTATCGAGCCGTTGCTAATGCAAATGGTGCAAATAAAATTGCAATTGTGATACCGTGTCATCGTGTAATTACGAGTTCAGGTGATCTAGGTGGTTATAGTAGCGGCATTACTCGAAAAAAATGGTTACTTCAACATGAGAAACAAAGCGATTAATTTCGTCTCCACGCTGAGAAAGTTACTTAGCATGGAGTAGGTTTTTATTTAATTTGGCTGGCCAATTATGCGTGATGCAACATTTTTAGTAATTCCCTCATTTTTGCTTTGATCATATCAATTGCGATGCGATTACCGCCTCCTCGAGGGACAATTAAATCTGCATAACGTTTTGATGGATCTATAAACTGCAAATACATTGGCCTTACTGTTTCTTCGTATTGCTTTAAAACTGAATCCAGTGAGCGTCCTCGGTCTTTAATATCACGCCTTAAGCGACGCATTAAACAAATATCAAGCGCTGTCTCCATAAAAATTCTAATATCCATTAACTCTCGCAGTTTGGGTTCAACAAATAATAAAATACCCTCAAGAACAACAATGGTATGACGTCCAATTTTAATTGTTTCTTTTTCTCTTGCGTGTAATGAATGATTGTAAATAGGAATCTCAACTGTCTCACCTTGTTGAAGACGAATTAAATGGCCATATAAAAGCTCGTGATCAAATGAATCAGGGTGGTCATAATTAATTTTTGCGCGCTCGTCAAAAGGTAGGTTACCATGATCCTTGTAATATGAATCTTCTGAAATAATAACCACTTGATCAGAACCTAACTCCTTCACAATAGTATTTGCTAGCAAACTCTTACCAGAAGCGGATGCGCCGGAAATACCAATAATAATCATGTTAGTACCATTCAACAATCGATCTCCTCTTAACAATTTCTCAATAACACATAAAGAGCGCCTTTACCGCCATGCTTAGGCAAAGAAGTACAAAAAGCAAGCACATTTTTGTAATGGCGCAACCATTGATTAAGTTTGTTTTTTAAAATTGGGGCAACTGGATCTTTACCTTTGCCATGGATCAGTATAACAGCCGTTATTTTTTGCACAGCGCATTCTGTAAAAAAATGACTCAACTCAATCTCCGCCTCGCGAGAGGTTAACCCATGCAAATCAAGGACCGCACCAATATTATATTGTCCTTTCTGTAATTTGCGAAGTATTTTATTCGCAATTTCAGGCCTTTTGAAAGACAAATAGTCTTCTTGTGTGACACTTACCACTGAGCTACTTTCTTCAAAATAAAAACGCGCTTTTCGGACGGTGTTAACGCTCACTTTTTTAGATTTATCAATCGTAGGCCTCGCTGGTGTCACTTTATTATGTGACAATCGCTTGACATCTTTTACTGCCTCGAAAAAGGATGTGAGCTCATCTTGATCGACTTTATCTTTCGGCATTTTCGTATTCAATAATTGGGGATTGTTATATAATGCCTCACAAAGAGAGGCGAAACAATGACAAACGATATACTTGAGCGTTTTACATTTGAAAACAAACCATTACGCGGCGAATACGTACATTTACAAACCAGCATTCAAGCTATTTTGAGCCAGCACCCATATTCTCAGCCGATGAAACGGCTGCTTGCTGAAAGTTTAGCTATTGTGTCGTTATTGAGCGCCATGATCAAATTAAACGGTCGCATCACACTTCAATTTCAAGGAAAAAACGGTTTCAAGTTCTTATTAGCGCAAGCCAATAGCAAGCATGAAATACGCGGCCTGATCAAGCATGAGAAAGAGGGCGCAACACTCTCCTACGATCAAATTATTCATCTCATGAAAGAAGGATTACTCGTTGTGATGCTTGAGCTTGATGAACATCCTGGTAATCCATACCAGGGAATTGTAGAGTGGAGAGGAGAAAGCTTAACAGAGGCAATCGAAGCGTATTTTGAAAATTCCGAGCAATTATTAACAAGAATCTGGTTACACTTTGACGCTGAGAAACACACAATTAGTGGATGCATGTTGCAAGCATTGCCCACCCAAGACAATCAAATTAACATCGATTTTTTTAAAATTGCACAACAGTTAGAAAAGACATGGTATCAACACGATGATTTCTCTCATGCAAAATCATTGCTCACAGCTGCCTGTCCAGAAGACGATATCCAATTGTTTTTGCCAATCGCTATGCGGTTTAAATGTACTTGCTCAAAAAACCACAGCGAGCAAGCAATTCGTTTGCTTGGGCAAATTGAAACGGAAGATGAAATTAAAAAGAATGGGACCATTGTTGTCACTTGCGAGTTTTGCGCAGAGCGGTATCAATTTGACCGCATCGATGTCGCGGCCATATTTAAACTAGATGATTCATCTGATACCATTCATTAACATAGGAAAATACCATGCAAGCAGCATTAGATTTTTTTTCAGTATTTTTATTTTTTATTGCATTTAAAATTTATGGCATTTATGTTGCAACTACTGTCGGCATTATAACATCGGGATTGCAAGCAATAATATACCGATTCCTAAAAAAACAATGGGATTACAAACAAATTATTACTTTTGCAATTTTTGCTGTCTTTGGCAGCATGACCCTTTATTTTCATAACCCAATCTTCGTCAAATGGAAACCAACCATTATTTTTTGGATCTTTGCAATCATTATTCTATTCAGCCATTTTTTTATGCAAAAAACAATCATGCAACGCCTGCTAGAATCCGCATTTGAAAAACATCAACCCTCTGCACATGAAATATGGAAACACCTCAACGTTGCCTGGGCGCTATTTTTTATTACCTTAGGTAGTATTAACCTATACATTGCCTATCATTATAGCAATGACGCATGGGTAAACTTTAAGTTTTACGGTATTTTAGGTGCGATCTTTTTCTTTAGCGTGTTGCAATCATTGTATTTGGCTAAGCACATGCAAGAGAAAAAATAATGGTTTTCAACTTAAGTGCGTCGTTGCAAGCGAAGCGAAGCAATCCGGGCTTTTAGTGTGAAAAGGCAACAGAAGTTAGCAGCATTGACACTTAAGTGCATCTTTAATATTTAGTATTGATAATAACAAGTAGCCTCAGAGTCTTGTTTCCTACTTAGCAAAGTAATCATTCAGAATTTTCATTGTGATTGGCTTCAACAGCTGGCTACCAAATGGAGTTAAATTACCATTAGATTTATCTATCGATGCCTGTACCTTATTATCAGTCAAATTGCTCACGAAAATATATTGCTCAGCACCATGTTCAATAAAACCTATAAACCACCCATCGCGTAATTTGCTAGGATTAGTTAGTCTTTCATTACGCCCATGTCGCCCAGAACCAGTTTTGCCATAATAGTCAGCACCATTTTCTAGCTTACCTATATACAGATTTTTTTTCGTATTAACGACCGCTTCATTAGAAATAGGTAATTCATTACTCATCATAGCCTTTAAGAGATTGAGCTGCTCTATAGCAGATATTTTTAAACTACT
>CAJCIZ010000139.1 GCA_903970525.1 Myxococcales bacterium
ATTCACCTGACAACTATCTGGGATGTGTTTATCTTAGGTGGAATAACGATGCTTCGTGTGATCGTGTTAGTATTTTTCGCCACATTGATTTGGGTACCTATTGGCGTTTACGTTGGTCTTCGTTCTACGCTCGTTGCCTTAGTGCAACCGATAGCACAATTCTTGGCTGCATTTCCGGCTAATATTTTATTTCCATTTGTCGTTATTGTTATTGTACATTACAAACTGAATCCAGATATTTGGCTTACTCCTTTAATCATTCTAGGTACGCAATGGTATATCTTTTTCAATGTCATTGCTGGTGTCTGTGTATTTCCAAATGATCTTAAAGAAGCTGCTAGTATTTACAATGTGCGATCCTTCACATGGTGGCGTAAAGTGATCTTACCAGGTATTTTCCCCTATTACGTAACAGGTGCTTTAACTGCAACCGGAGGATCTTGGAATGCGAGTATTGTTGCTGAAGTGGTTAGCTGGGGATCAACAAAGTTAGAAGCACATGGATTAGGGGCTTATATTGCGAATGCAACGGCTGCTGGCGATATGTATAAGGTTCTGCTTGGTGTAGCGATAATGTCTCTATTTGTTATCGTACTAAACCAATTATTTTGGCGACCAATGTATAGCTATGCGGCACGGTTAACTGGATTGGATTGACAAAGGAAACATCATGATACAAAAGCAAAACATTGTTGTTGAGGTGAAAAATGTCAGTCATTCATACAGTAAAGGTTCAGGCGGTGATTTCCTTGTCTTAGATAATATTAATCTGACACTCTATGAGGATGAAATTGTCTGTTTGCTTGGACGATCGGGTGCAGGAAAATCTACCTTGTTGCGAACTATTTCAGGCTTGATTCAACCAACCCAAGGTAAGATAATCATGCAAAACATCGAGATGACAGGTCCTCGCGCAGGCCTTGCGATGGTGTTTCAAAATTTTGCTTTATTTCCATGGTTGACTGTTTTAGAAAATGTGGAACTTGGGCTTGAAGCACAAAAAATTGTGCCAAGCGAGAGGCATCGGCAAGCCCTTAAGGCTATCGATCTCATTGGTCTTGATGGTAATGAAAGTGCTTTTCCACGCGAATTATCAGGTGGCATGCAACAACGTGTAGGGCTTGCGCGTGCACTCGTTGTGAAACCATTTTTGTTACTCATGGACGAGCCGTTTTCATCATTGGATGTATTGACTGCCGAAATTTTACGCGCAGATATCCTCGATCTATGGATAGAAGGACAAATGACGATGAAATCTATTCTCATGGTCACGCACAATATTGAAGAAGCAGTGCTCATGGCAGATCGCATTTTGCTATTTGGTTCCAATCCAGGCCATATTATTAGTGAAATTCAGGTGCCTATGCCGCAGCCGCGTAATCGTCTCTCGCCTGATTTTCGTGCATTAGTAGACTCCATCTATGAAAAACTAACTTCAAAAAAAGAGCGACCTTCCGAAAAAGAAAGCGCCTTTCCAGGGACCGGCATTGGCATGGTGTTACCGTCTATTTCCACTAATATTTTGCAAGGGTTTATTGAAACCTTAGCGACTGTCTATCATGGGCAAGCTGATTTGCCAACATTATCAGAAACATTTCGTATACAAGATGGGAATGTAGAAATATTGAGAATAGCAGAAACCTTGCAACTATTTCGTTTTTGTGAGTTAGATGGTGCTGATGTGCATTTGACAAATAAAGGTAAAGAATTTGCAGCAGGGAATATTGATCAGCGCAAAAAACTGTTCCATGATCATCTGCAAACCTATATTCCGCTCGCAGCGCGCATACGTAGTGTCTTAGATGAGCGTCGCAATCATGCAGCACCAATGAATCGCTTTCGCGATGAAATCGAAGATTATATGCCAGAGGAATCTGCTGAAAGCACTATGAAAACAGTCATCTCTTGGGCTCGTTATGCGGAATTATTTGCTTACGATGAGCAAGCTGGCAAGTTTTATTTAGAATAATCCCTGGTCATTATAAGCGCTTTCTTTGTTCTGATTGTTTCAGGATGTGGTTGCTTCTTGCAAAATTTTTCAAAAATAGAATCGATTGCCTGATGCATGTGAAGACCTCGTCAATATTGTATGACTACATTATTACATTAGTAAGTTTGCACAAATTGATTTTTGAATAAGTGACAAGCAAGAAGAAAAATAACAATTCTACCGGTATCAATTTTTACCCTATAATTTGTTATGACGAAAAAATTAAGTATAGACTACTATGCTTCTGAAATTTAACCTGATATCCAACTTCCACCTAGAGCTTTATAAAGAGAAACAAGATTAATTGTTACTTGACCCGCAGATTGTGCTTGTTGATCTTCTAACTGATTCAGTTGGCGCTGCACATCGAGGACGTCAATTAGAGAAGTCTGTCCTGAGCGATACTGTAGTTTAATCAGTCGAAGAGCTGATTTTAATTTATTATAAGAAGCTTGAATTTTTTGTTTTCTTAATCGTTCACGATCATAACGAATGAGACTCGATTCAACATCAGCCAGCGCTTGTAAAACTGTTTGTTTATAGCTTGCTAATGCACTATAACGCGCTGCTTCCTGAGCTTTGACCGCATTTGTTAAACGACCACCTTGAAAAATTGGAATAGACACTTGAGGGCCGACGGACCAATATTTGCTTGCAGCTTGAAAAAAAGCACCTCGAATAGTGGTATCGGAGCCTAAATCACCTACTAACTGGAACCGGGGAAATTGATTCGCTGTGGCAACGCCAATATTGGCTGTTGCAGCTGCTAAATCGCGTTCTGCTATTTTAATATCAGACCGTCTTTGTAATAAATCTGAGGGTAAGCCAACAGATAAATCGCGTGTACTGATCACTGGGGTTGGCGCTGTTTTAGAGAGTTTTTTAAATAATGATTCAGGAAATTCACCAACTAATACTGCTAATGCAGCTAAAGTAGCTTTTGCCTCCGCCTGTAATGGGGGTAACGCTGCTTTAGCAGACAGGGTTTCACTTTCAGCGCGACTTAAATCTACACCCGTTGCTGATCCCGCTTGCATTTGTAATTTGACCAGTTTTACTGTTTCAGTATATGAGCGAATGGTATTTTTGGCAATAACGATGCGTTGTTGGTAAACACGATATTGAGTATAAATATTTGCTACTTCAGCTGCAGTTGAAATGATGACATTATTTTGATTTTCAATCGCGCTTTGGAATTTGGCGCGTGATGCTTCAACTCCACGGCGTATCCGTCCAAAAAAGTCGAGTTCCCATGACGCATCAAATCCAAATTTATAATCAGTATAATATACAGGGACAGTCCCATTCGGGAAGGCTACCAAAATTTCACTATTAGCACTTAAACGATCACGCGAAATTTTCCCGCTGGCATTTAATTGCGGGAAAAAATCTGCTTTGGTAATGCCCAATT
>CAJCIZ010000140.1 GCA_903970525.1 Myxococcales bacterium
ATTCCCCATAGAAGTGTTGTTGATAATTATCTAGTTAATATAGAACCTGATGAAATTAATAATATTCTGTTTGAGTTGTTTCGGTGGTGTCAAAAAAATAAACTATTTTATAACCATGCCGAATCTTTACTGCCATGTAATCCCGACTTTGACACTTTCTTTTCTAAATCATTGAAAACGAGTTAATTAAAGACAAAAATTCAGACACAACATTTATCACGGATTTTCATTACGAAAAATCGGGTAACCTTTTTTCTTATTTATGACTCAGCAGTATTCGTTCACAGCAGGCGCTGAGAGGACCTCTATGCGTTTTCTAATCTGACGATCACTGGTACTTGGATCAGCATTCACATAGAGGTACTTCTTCTCTAGCTTTACTCGGACTATTTTCTTAGAACACAATAAAGTCCGCAAAGCAGTCTGAACTTTGACTCCGCAATGCTTTTCTAACTCAGAGTTAGATTTTCCTGTTGCAGACTGAGTGATGGCTTGATGCAAAGTGTCGATGAGTGTGCCATGAACGGAAAATCCAATATTTCCAAAGTGCCAAAAGCCATTGCAATCAAATTGAGCGATTCCTGAAAGGGTGTAGTGTTTCCCATTATGGGTATAACTGGTTAGGTGGTGTAGCTCTCGTAAATATCGGAATCCTGTTGTTCGTGACATTGTGTTCAGGGCCATACAAACTTGAGTCATGTCGAGCACTGTCTTCTTATCAAACAATGTCCTTAGAATATTTAGATAATCAATTTTTGTCATTTTTTCCCCATATTGGAACAGTGTACACTAAAATAATAAGCCATTTGGTGTATACTGTTTCAAATTCCAGAAAACAACGCATGAAAATACTAGATATCATGACTATTTGAAACAGTTGACACTTTTAAACGCTCGGGTAATCTTTTTACGGTATCATTCACATAGTCAATAGTTGCTCCCATCCAGGCGTAATGAAAATCAGGGTTCTGAAAATAGCGTTGATCGAACCATCGGTATTTTCAATGTATTAAAAATTATTGCAGCATCCTCAGAGAGAGAAGAATGCATTTTGCCTATTTTTTTGGTTTGCTGCTCCTCAAAAGTCATTGTGTGCACCCCAGAAATGGCATAGCGTATGCTATCAGGTGTTAGTGGTGTTCCTACCTTCCTTAAAAATAATTCTAATAATCTTTCGAGAAATAAATTCATAAAACACAGCAATACGTGTGTTCGAATACGATGCGGAACCCAGTGAAAAATCGGTCGCGTTTTCAGAGTGCATTTTGCGATGCGGAATGCCTCCTCCACATGCCACAAATCATGATAGCGGCTCAACGCATGTTCTACCGTAAGTCCAGAACTATTTGACACTGCAATTCCGTGGAAGCCATCCCATTTTCCATCCTCCTCAATTGCTTTTTCGTTCATCGAAAGTAGGGAGCCCTCTTTTACACTTGTAAACTTTTTGTATCCTCCATTGCAGATCACTTTTTTGATAGCGGCTTCATCTGAGCAACCTGAAAGTTTTTTTCTTAGCTTTTCGATTAAACGCTGTCGGTCCTCTCTATCCTTTTTTGCCCTCTTAGGGCTATACGTTGCAATGAGTAGAGTGTCCTGATATTGGGGATGAGCCATTGTCCGCACTAGAATTCGTTCATCTTCCGGAATGGACTCATGACCAGGCAGCAATTTGTACTCCGTGACATCGTTAATTTTAAATTTTTTTGATATAGACTTTAGTTTTGTAGCAATAACAAAATGAAATTGTGCTCCCTGAAGTGCTTCTACATTAGTTTTGCTAGCCAGACCGCGATCACATACGACTGTTACATTATTAATAGAAAACCTCTGTCTTAAGGATTCTAAGACAGGAATTAAAGTTTTAGTTTCTGCCAGGTTTCCTTTAAATACTTCATAAGCAATTGGCATGCCTTGTGAGTCAACAACTAAGGCTAGAATGATTTGCACAGAATGATGCTTTTGATCCTTACTGAAACCAAAGTCCCTTACATCATCTTGAGAAATGCTTTCAAAGTATAATGTAGTGACATCGAAAAAAAAGCAATCAATAACACCTCCGGAAAGCGTGCAAACAGTGTTAAATGCTGCAGTTTGAATATCAGAAGCAAGAGGCTCAATTGCATCCATTGTTCTGTAAATGTGCTGTAAATCAATACCACGGAAACCGTGATCTGCTTGACGTTCATACGTTCGTAATTTGCTGCCGGGTAGATCAAAGCGTTGTACCAAGACTAATTTTACAATGTCTTCTACATTAAACGTATTTTTTCCTTGAGCTCTTCTAACAACTTGTGAGAATCCAGATAATTGCATTAACTTGTCTATAACTAATCCAAAGCCGTCATAAGTAGTTTTTTTATGAATCAGATAGCGTACATCGACTTTGCCAGTTGGAGGCAAGCCCTCTTTCTCTAATTTTTGAATGAGATGATCAGCAAGTTTCCGCAATTTTTCAAGATCGTCGGCCCCCTTGATTACTCCAAGGGAGGCAATGATCTTTTGCTTCACCTTCTTGCCTTCACGAACTCCTTCAACAATTTGAAGGGTAGAGTGTTTAGATTTTTTTGATTTTGTTAATCTTATATACATGTAGAACATTTTACATATTTTTTATCTATTTGCAATAAAAATATTTAGACACAACATTTAAGATTAAAAAAAATTAAGATTCAATTACTTATGAATTTGTTGGTCACTGAAGTGTCAAAGTCGGGAGATGGGAATGTACTTGAATCTGGATTTAGCAGGTAAACTAACATTTGCATATGACGTAGTTGAGGAATTGGTTTATTGTGATGAGCTTCCTCCAAGTTATTTTCTTCATTTAATAGAACAACAGTTACTGAATCCGGTTCCCTTTTGATTTGAGAGGCGAAGCCACCTGTGGTAGCTTGTAAACGCTTCGCGATCAATAATTAAGGATTGCGAAGCGTCAAAACTCGCATTATTTTAACTCTCGGAGTAGAAAATAAGAAT
>CAJCIZ010000141.1 GCA_903970525.1 Myxococcales bacterium
ATATGGGATTTTTGATTACAGAGGTGGCGGCCGATCATCGGCGCGTGAAACAGCTGCCCGAGTCGCTGCTGGAGCTATTGCCAAAAAGTTTTTAGAACACAATGGGATTCAATTAATAGCTTATATTAAGCAAATTGGCACAGTTGTTGCGGCCGTTGAGATCAACAATGCCGAGCAGATTCGCACATTAACTTACCAGAGCCCTGTATTCTGTCCGGATCCAGAGGCAACTTTTGCAATGACTGCTTTAATTGAAAAAGCGAAGATGGATGGGGATTCTTTAGGGGGAATTATTGAGTTTATTGCGCTATCAGTACCTGCCGGGCTTGGGGATCCAGTTTATAAAAAATTAGGGGCCAATCTTGCGCAGGCCATGATGAGTTTACCTGCTGCCAAAGGCTTTGAAATAGGATCAGGATTTCAATCTATTGTCATGTCAGGATCAGAGCATAATGATCGATTTACTAAGGAATCAGGTGAAGTGCAAACAGAAACAAATTATGCCGGAGGAACTCTAGGAGGGATTTCCACAGGCATGCCGATTATTGGAAGAGTTGCTTTTAAGCCTACTTCGAGCATCATGAAACCACAGGAGACCCTCACAATTTCCGGTGAACAAGCTTCTTTTAATCTTCCTGCTGGATCGCGGCACGATCCATGCGCGGCTATTCGAGCCGTTCCTATTGTTGAAGCGATGGCTGCTTTAGTATTAGTTGACGCAATCCTCTTAAACAGATGTGTGAAGCTATGACTCAAAAGTTAGTTTGTAAAATTCCTAGCTCCTCCTACCACTATGAAATTGAAATCGGCAGCGGATTATTGAATCTTCAGACCCCTTATTTAAACTCACTAGCTTCAAGGTTTGCAATCATTACAGATGATAAAATTGCTTCATTGTATGGAGAGCAACTACAGGAATGTCTAGCCTTTTCGGGTTTGGAAGTGTATCTATTTTCCTTTCCAAATGGCGAACAGTACAAAGCGAGAGGCACCAAGGAACTTTTGGAAAATCAGTTGTTTGAAAAAGGATTGGGTCGTGACACCTGTGTGATTGCTTTAGGCGGTGGAGTTGTGACTGATATCGCAGGATATATTGCCGCAACTTATTGTCGAGGAATTCCTCTTGTAATGATTCCTACTTCTCTTTTAGGAATGGTAGATGCAAGTATAGGTGGTAAAACAGGTGTGAATGTCCCTTATGGAAAAAACATGCTTGGATGTATCTATCAGCCTAAGAAAATCGTCATCGATCTATCCATTCTTAAAAGCTTACCTAAGAAAGAGCTTGCAAATGGGGTTGTAGAGATGATCAAGCACGGATTAATCGCAGATTCCAGATTATTTGAAGATCTCAACTCGCACTCTAATCAGATTTTAGCATTAGATGCTGCTATACTTCAGAAGGCAATTTTTGAAAGCTGCCGCATCAAAAAAGAGATCATCGAGCAAGATGAAAAGGAGAACGGAAAACGACGTCTTTTGAATTTTGGACATACGATCGGGCATGCATTAGAGCGCCTAACACAATATTCCCTCCCTCATGGGGAAGCTGTGGCTATTGGTCTTCTTGTCGAAAGCTATCTTTCGGTAAAACTTGAAATATTGAACCCAACGTCCTTTGATAGAATCAAAAAAATTCTGCTTCAATATGGCCTCCCATTGCAGCTTCCTTCCCAATTTCCGATACAAACCATTCTTGATGCGATGACATTAGATAAAAAATCGCTTAAAGGACAGCCTCGTTTTATCATTATTAATGCGATAGGTTCACCTCTAGCTTATGATTCTAGTTATTGCACCTGCGTTGAAGAATCCTTAATTAAAAATGCCTTACATTGGATGAATGATGATTTATGTTGTCATTAAAAGGCCTACTTTTGAAAAAGTCCAGGAACAGATTTTAAAGGCTCTTGCATACGCTAATCTAGTTGAACTACGGCTCGATTTACTGAAGAAAAGAATTTTCCGGACTAATTTTGTTGAAAAGGCCAGCAGGATGTACGTTCCATTTAAAAGGCTGCTTGTTATACCAAAGACTAACGGTTTTTTTTTCACCATATTTCTTCACAATTTCCATCTTTCTCGAAGACCCTAAGAGAAATAGCACAAATATGGCCACTCGCTCAGGGAGAGATTTCATGAATCGATAAAATTTGCCGATTGAATCCGTGGGGTTTAGACGCCAAAAGCGCAATCTTAAATCAGGAATTCTACCGACACCAAAGTGATGCCTTGCTTTATTCCATATGTTTGTTGTGCATTGGGCGACAATGATGTTGAAGCCCAGTTTTCCCTTCCATCCATTAAGAACATCCTTTTTAATGGATCTTGTGAATTCCCTCCATTCGATGGGATTGACTCTCACAATAATCGCTGGGATCTCGTAATCCCCTGCATGTTGACGGTCTGCATTAAAGATATTTTCATCTGGACTATACATATAAGAGTTAGTAAATTTCGTTAATGTCAATAATGTTTCTAAATAACCACAAGGAAAGGGATATAAAAACTGCCCTATGCTTTTGACTTCAACGATTTGTTTATTTTTATTTACAAGTAAAAATTCGTTAAAAGCATGAGTGCCAAAAAAATGCAATTCTTCTTTCTGAGTGGCTCTTAACACATAAATTGGCACTACACCTGAAGGCAATCCAGAATAGTTTAAAGAACTACCATCTCCTTCCAAACTATCCAGTTTAGATTCCATTTTAATTTTGTATCTTTTTTCAGCCTCTTGATATGTTAATCGTTCCTGTGTAGGCAAAAAATTAATCCAATCATCAC
>CAJCIZ010000142.1 GCA_903970525.1 Myxococcales bacterium
GAATTTTGCGTTGACTCACGTGCGGCGACAAAGTTAACGCGAGCTCAATATCGCTATCAGTAATCATACTGCCTAGCGCTTCTTCGCCGCGCAGAATTAACATGGGACATTGGATGAGCGGCAACATATTACACACCGAATAAAACTTACCCATCAGCAAATGCAGGCCCAATTCATCCAAGCATGGGATTAGTTTTACAGCAAGCACATCTAGCCTTATCAACAAATGACGAAAAGCATATTGAAGAATTAAAGGATTTAATTATCTTACATCGTGGTAAATATGATCAAGTCAAAACAAAATTTTTTGGAGAAACATCTCTATCAGGCACCATTGGAGTGCTGAGCAAAGTCGTGAGTACTACAACAAAACAACCGGGGTGGCACGTGGAGCGCCTGGTTAACAAAACTTTAGAGTTATCTAAGCGGAAACTATTAGGGAACTACTAATCATCCCCCAAACGGCATAGGCGCAAGATGCTCTGCAACAGGCCCAAGTGCCGCGACGGGGAAAAACAACAACATTCCAATAATAATGATTGTACCTAACAACAAAAATCCAAAAGTCACCGTATCAATTCTCAATGTGCCTAAACCAAATGGACAAGACTTTTTCTCACCGAGAAATGTAGCCATTGCGATCATGGCAATGATTGGGAGAAAACGACTAAGCATCATAGACAATCCTGTCAGTATATCCCAATTAAAAGACACTTCTTTATTATCCAAACTTACAAACGCCTTCAAGTGCATAAGACTGCTGATAATTCGTCGCTGTCACACCATTAGATTTCAAGAAAGAATTAACATTTGAAAAATCATGCCGTGTTTCCGCGCGTATTTCCACATTTTTGAGTGGCGCATAACCGACGGTTAAAGTGACTTCACGCCAATTCTGTCTGACGCCCGTGCGAAAACCATCTTGATCATCAAAAAGTTCTCCACGCACTGAGGTGCGCCATTTATCATTAAATTTATAATTCGCATATCCTGCGATACCAGACCAAGCAGCACTGCCTAAGATGCCATTTGGTAAAGAAGCTGTGGATTGACTACCATAATCGTAATTTGCGATTAACGTCAATTTATCAGTAGCGTTATAAGTTGCAATGACATCAATCAAGTTGCGTATCCCTGTTGGACCAAAATCCGTTTGCGGTGTTGCACGCTCTTGTCCATTATAACCTTGCACAGAAAATGAAAACTTAGGATTAAAAGTATAACTCACCCCATATTCTAATGTTCTTCGACGACCCCAGTCGCGAATATTATCCCAACCATCATTGATACCCCCAATGAAAGTGAGCTTGTCATTCACCACATAGGTTGCACGCACGCCGGTATGTGTATTTGGCGTATTGTAAAAGAGAATACCACGCGAAAAATTTGTATTTTGTGTTGGATCAATTTGCTCAACACCAACCAAGGTCAGGAATCGCCCGCTAATGAATGTCACAGGCCCTTTCACATACTGCAGATATGCTTGTGTGAAATCGATAGCAATCGTTTGAGAGTCAAATTCAGTTGAAGGCTTAAATCCATAAGGCGCTATAGTATTTGCATCTCTTCCTCCAATCAGATTTAACAGTCCACCAAATCCATGAGAAGGCTGATAGGCTGCAGTCATGGCAGCTTGCTGCAGTGTTAAACCATTCGGCACAAGATCAAAGACACGATTGTTTGATCCACTGATAAAATGGTCACTCTGTTGCAGATAATTATAGGATCCATCTAAATAGCCTGAAAGTTTAAAATTACTAGGCGTGCTCGCAGCAGTATCTGCAAAAACTAACCCTGGTGCCGACAAACAAAGACTCACCAATAATAATTTCATTTTCTGCATGACTGAATCCTCTCTTATATCCCTATAAAATTACGCTGGCGGCAATCCATATTTTTTACGCAGTTCCATATTCACTTCTAATACATTAATAAACTTCTCGCCTGCTAATCCTGCCAATGGCGCACTCGCATTTTGCTGGAGCATTTGCTCAACTTCATTTTTGATTTCATCAGGATGACGCTTCAAATCAGCTGCCCACTTAGTCGCAACACGATCCAACTGAAACTCTGCATTCTGTAAGGTAATATGCGGATCTAATCCCGAAGCACTGGTCGTCACAAAATCACCCGGCACCTCTTGTAAAACAACACCCGGATGTTCTTGACGCCACAGATCAAAGAAAATGGATTGAACATCTGAACCAGCGCCCATTGCTTCAATTCTTGTTTCTGTTTTACCTTTCGCATCTGTATGCATAACAGCGGTAGGAAATCTCCCGGGATTTTCTTTAGAGAAATTCTGGAAAAATACCACCGCCAAATCAGCCGCTTTAGGTTGAGGCGTCCGTGGATTATCTTTAACAAATTGTGTAACCACACGCGGATGCCTTTTCATCCACGCATCGACATATGCACCATGCGCGGGATCTGCATTTACCCAAGCTTGAGCCAATGAAGTATGCAATGTTGCCCACTCTGCAACGATATTTTGTTTATCTTGAAATTTATCTCGTTGGAACCACTTTTCAACATCAGGCGCAACCAATTGCCCATTTTGATCTTTCACGATAGGACCTAGTGTACGCGCAATGCGATCACGTAATGCATAATTTGAAGCTGCTAACGCAGAGGATGCTGACGCTGTCGCATCATAAGATGCCGCAGAGGGACGCGGCTGGAAGTATTCATCTTTTGTAAAAGGTTGCGCGATAAGCTTTGATCCCACCAACTTACCATCAGAATCTTGATATAGACTTCCATTCGCTTGGAACGGAAAAATCGTTTGCCCAATGATCCACAGTGACAAAGGATAAATACCGCAAACAATAACAACAAGAAATGTCAGCAGAGAAAGACTTTTTGAAAGAGATTGCCACATAGTTATATTTCCTATCAGCTAACTAAATTTAAACTCACCATGATCATGTCAATCAGCTTGATCCCAATAAAAGGTAAAATCACGCCGCCCAATCCCCAAAAAAGCAAGTTTCGACGTAAAAGCGCATCTGCACCCAATGCTTGATAACGAATACCATTCAGCGCGACAGGAATCAGCGCAGGAATAATCAGTGCGTTAAAAATCACTGCCGATAAAATGGCAGAAGTCGGTGAATGCAAATGCATAATATCAATCGGTTGCAACCAAGGTAAGGTACTTGCAAAAAGCGCGGGAATAATCGCGAAATATTTTGCGACGTCATTTGCAATTGAAAATGTCGTGAGTGAACCACGCGTTATTAACAATTGTTTCCCAATTTCTACAACTTCAATTAACTTAGTGGGATCACTGTCTAAATCAACCATGTTCGCTGCTTCTTTTGCCGCTTCCGTTCCTGCATTCATGGCAACTGCCACATCAGCTTGGGCAAGCGCTGGCGCATCATTCGTGCCATCTCCCATCATCGCAACAATTTTACCTTCTGCTTGTTCTTTGCGAATATATTCGAGTTTTTTCACTGGCGTTGCTTCTGCGAGAAAATCATCAACCCCTGCAAGCGCGGCAATCGCTGCAGCCGTACGAGGATTATCACCCGTAATCATCACAGTACGAATACCCATTTTACGAAGACGCGCAAAGCGTTCATGAATATGTGGTTTTAAAATATCTTCTAAAACAACCACCCCTATAATCATATTCCCATCAGCAACCAGCAGCGGTGTTGCGCCTTTACTGGCGGCTGTCTCAACAATTGCGTCTAATTCTTTTGGAATAGACCCACCGTGGTCTTTCGCAAATTGCATAATAACATCAGGCGCACCTTTTCTGATTTGTCGACCATCGGGAAGATCCACTCCACTCATACGTGTTTGCGCAGTGAAGGGTATAAACGTGGATTTTTCTGGCACCTTGATACCTATTTCACTCTGCGCACTATGAAGTTTTAAAATACTTTTCCCTTCGGGCGTATTATCTGATGCCGATGCCATCGCTGCCATAACACCCACATCATTCTCTGAATATTTTCCGACCGGCAAGAACTGCGTTGCATTACGATTTCCTATCGTAATCGTTCCTGTTTTATCTAATAATAAAATATCAACGTCACCTGCTAACTCAACCGCTTTTCCACTACTGGCGAGAATGTTAGCTTGCAATGCGCGATCCATACCTGCAATTCCAATTGCCGCTAATAATGCACCGATAGTCGTTGGGATCAGACAAACAAGCAAAGCAACTAAAGTAGGAATATTGGTACCTAAACTTTTTATAGGTTCAGAGACACCCAGATACCCCATCATATATTGTTCAGCATTATAAGACATTGGCCAGAGTGGCACGACTACGATTAAAAAAATCAACGTAAAAGCAGACAAGACTAATGTGAGTGCAATTTCATTTGGGCTGCGTTGACGAATCGCACCTTCAACTAAGGCAATCATGCGATCGAGAAATGAATCACCTTTACTCCCTGTGATTTGCACAACAATACGATCTGACAGCACAGTCGTACCACCCGTCACACCAGATCTATCACCATCCGCTTCTCGAATAACAGGCGCTGATTCTCCTGTAATAGCAGACTCATCGATATAAGCAACACCTTCAATGATTTCTCCATCACCTGGAATGATTTGACCTGCCGTCACTACAACATGATCACCCCGCGTTAATATTGCAGAAGATACGGCTTTTGCTTTCCCATCTTGCAGGCGATAAGCAATCGTATCTTGACGTGTTTGTCTGAGTGAATCCGCTTGTGCTTTTCCGCGTTCTTCCGCAAGCGCTGTCGCAAAATTCGCAAATAATATTGTGATAAACAACCAAATATCCAGTGCAATATAATAAGTGATAGGCACCGATATTTTTTCATGTCCCCATAGCATTTGTAAAATAAAAATCAGCGTCAAAACAGCGCCGACTTCCACGACAAACATAACAGGATTTTTCCATTGAATATCGGGTCTTAACATGACAAATGCTTGCTTCAAAGCAGCCAGTGAGGTTTGCTTTTCAAACAAAGCGCGGCGTGTGACGCGGCGCACAGGCCCTAATTGGTCGGGTGATATTTCTGGACTGATATTCATATCATATTCCTTTATATAACTTACATCGTTATCCGCCGAAGGGAATAGGTCCTAGGTGTTCTGCGATTGGCCCAAGCGCTGCAACGGGTAAAAAGAGTAATGCACCAATCACAATAATGGTTCCCAACAAGAGAACAGCAAAAGTGAAGGTATCAACGCGCAATGTCCCCATACCAAATGGACTGGATTTTTTAGATCCTAAAAAAGCTGCCATGGCGATAGGTGCAATAAGTGGAAGAAATCGGCTAAACATGATGACAAGACCTGTTGCAATATCCCATGCAACTGCTTCTGGTGCAGGATTGGGATTATTATAAAAACCAAACGTGACACCTAAGCCATCAAATGCAGAACCATTATTGGCAGATGCCGAAGAAAATTGATAAAGCATTTGTGAAAAACCATGCGCCGCAGGATTACTGATCGCATTCATTCCCCAAACAGTCGCCGCAAAAATACCTGTCGGAATTAAAATCATAAATGGATGCACTAACAAAGCAATAATAGCGAGTTTTATTTCGCGACCACCGATTTTTTTACCTAAATATTCTGGCGTACGCCCTACCATCATGCCTGCGAGAAAAATGCCAATGATGATGAACAACAACATATTAATCATCCCTACACCTTTCCCACCAAAAAAGCAGTTTAACCACATCCCCACCATGGGCGATAAAGCAGCGATTGGATTGAGACTATCGGCTTCGGCATTCACTGCACCACATGTCACATCTGTTGTGAGTGCTGCAAACGTTGCACCAGCTGATGTTCCAAAACGCATTTCTTTGCCTTCAAGATTTCCTAAATGTTGATCGACAGGCAAGCCTGAGATGGCGGGAATCTCTAATGACATTTTTCCACTGGCAGCTGTTGGATTAGGTATTTGATACAGTCTAGCAAGATGACTCGTCAATGCGGGATTTGGTTTTTCAGTATCGAAATAAACAGTCCAAATAACCGTACAAGCCATCAATGTCAACATCACCATAAATATGACTAGACTATGTCGCATTTGATTCAACATACGACCGTACATTAAGACCAATGCAAATGGGAAAATCATCATGGCTAATGTGTTAAAAAAGTTAGAGAGCGCTGTTGGATTTTCAAAAGGATGTGCTGAATTCATCCCATAAAATCCACCACCATTTGTCCCTAACATTTTCATTGCTTCAAATGCTGCAACAGGGCCGACCACTATAGTTTGTGGTTTTGCTTCACCTTTGTCAGTGGTACCCATCGCACCTTGCTCAAGTGTTGTCACTTGATAACTGCTTTTATAAGTCATTGGGCTACCTTGCTGTAAAAATATCAGCGCAAATATAAAAGCAACCGGCACAAATAAATAAACAACTACTCGCCAAATATCGATAAAGAAATTTCCCATCGACGCATCACTACGCAATGCGCGAATGATAGCAGTTAAGGCACTGAGCCCTATCGCCGCTGAAATAAACAGATTCGTGATCCCAAAAAAAATCTGGCTGAAATTTGAAAAGTGTTGATCCCCTGCGTAATGCTGTAGATCTGTATTTGTCATGAAGGAAGCAACAGTATTAAAGATAGCACTAGGCGCTAACAATGTTTTAGCATCTGGATTCAGGGGCAACCAAGGCTGTAGTGATAAAACAAGATACCCAAAAATAAATAAGACGCTGTTAAAGATAAGCAGAGAACCTGAGTATTGTTTCCAATTTTGTGGGCCAGAATTTATTTTCTTTTCAACCCAACCAAACACAGGCAACGGTTGATATTGACCATCCATGACCCAAGCCAAATATTGGCTTAAAGGAAATGCCATGAGCGTGGCTGTGGCAAGAAGGGCAAAGGGAAGTAACCAAGTCTGAATAAACACTACTAACTCCTTTTATGAAGTACTGCTTACTGTTTCAACCTTAAAACCATTCCGGTCGCACTAACGTAAATATCAAATAAATGAATAAGAGGGCGACTATAATTGCTGTCAAATAAATCATATATTCCCTTGTAGTATTAAATTTTATCGCAAGCTAGCAAGAATAAGTAACATAACGCCATTGCAAAAATACCGAGGAGAAACATGGCTGGCAGCCAAAGATAAAGATTCATGCTATGACTCCTATGCCTAATACCAGAGGAAGAGATAATACTGAAGATACACTGATTTCTGTCATATTGAAATCCTTCTCAACAATAACTGATTTGGAACAAGTCTAACTTGGAAAATAGCTAGATTAAAAGGAAATTTTTTATTTTGAGCGATCAATCTGTTGTCTCAAAAGACTATAAAAATCCTCATTCGCACTACTAGAAACAGTGCTCCCCCCATGTCCATCAAACACAACGGTTGAAAGCGGATGATTGTCAATTTGCGCTACAGAAACAGAAATATTATCAGTCGATCCATTTTCAAAAGCTTTTTTCACAAGCCGCGCAGCAATGAACTCTAACGACTCCCCTTCACTCATCCCGGCGGCAACTACGCTTCCAATATCTTCATGCGACAAAGCATTTTGCTCCGTCAACCCATCACAAGCTGTGACGAGATATATTTTAGAATGCGACTTTATTTTTTTCTCAATATGATAAATATCTGGATCGTGTGACAATCCAAATGCTTCACTACTCACATCGCCTAACGACCGACTTAACATTAATCCACTCGGCAAGCGCCATACACCATGCATAGGCGTCACAGTCTCTTTTGTGCGCTCATATTCTTTGATATTTATTTCAGGGTCAGGAAGATGTAATTCATTAATCAACTGGGTACTCACACCCTCTTCATCCATGACAACAAAAAATGCTGTACTGTCGCCTAGGTTTGCATTCCATATCTGCAATAGACCAGACTCAATCCAGGCGATTGTTGCACAAGCCGTTGCGCCCACGGATCTTGCCTGACAGTAGTCTTTTGCCTGAAGGTCTTGAAAAGTATTTTTCAAAACTGCCAATTTATTTTGAGCGGATAACAAAGGAAACTTCGCCACACTGGTAACAGAAAATCCCAACTGATCTTCTTGCTCCCATCGCTTCCCTTGAATTTCACATAGACCAACACTGATACCAGATTCTGATTTAAGTTCGCAATAATCAGCAGGTTTAAGTTGATAAACATTTTTAAAAAGAGTTGAGATTTCTAATTTCATTTATTCCTCCTGCATTCTTTATTTAGTATAACATCTGGTGTTATACTCACAATCAATTCATCACAAGAATCGTCATATGCACTTTAATTCTCCTTGGCAAGACACTAATTATAAAACTTGGCCTAGCTTAACTGAAAATCTTCAAGCGGAAGTCGTGATTCTCGGCGCGGGAATTTCAGGTGTTGCTACGCTCTATGCTTTGTTGACGCAGACAAACAAAAAAGTCGTTTTAATCGATAAAGGTCGCGTAGCGGGAGGCGCAACTGGCAATAATGCAGGCTTAGCTGTTTCACATATTGAAAGACCTGTTGATGAATTAATTCACGCGTTTGGATTAGAAAAAACGCGAGAGGCTTTTCAAGAAATAGACAGTGGCTGGAATAGCTTATTAAACTTGCATGAAAAAATTGGATTGCATGACAACTTGGTGCCTTTTCAATCGGCTAGCTTGGGTTTTACTTCAGTTGAGAGCTTTTTGGATTTTATCAAAGCTAATTTAATTCGTCAGAAATTAGGGGGAGATCAATGGGATTTTTATCTGCTCGATAGCGAACAAATCAAATCACAGATTCCACCTGAATTCACACCGTATTTTCAATACAGAACACATCCACAAATTTTATCTGAATTGCACGTTGTTGATACAAGTTATATGGCTGCTGCGGTGCGCACTCAACCTATTCAGATAGGACGCATGAATGGCGTGCGGTTTTGCCATCATCTAATAGACTACTTATACACACTTTTCCCCGAGCGATTTACTATTTATGAAAATTCTAGAATCAATCTAATTGAGCTGGAAGATAAGCATCATATACTTCACCATGCGCGAGGAAAACTCTTAGCAAAAGAATTAATTTTATGTACCAACGGCTACAAACATTTCCGCATTATCGATAAATTAACTCAGCAAGATTTTATGCATTTACACAACGCCATTATTCCACGCGAAGGCTATCTTGCAACATACGCGGGAAATAGTCGTGTACCACATGCCAACGCTTTTTTTAGAGATGATAAAATTTATCGCGATGTGCCTTATTGGTATCTCTCACAACTTCCCAGTCATCCACACTCTATTGATTTAATCGGCGGACCAGAATTTATTTATCCCACACCTTGTCCCGAAAATTTCAGCGAACAAAATGCTGAAACAAGTTTGAAGCTCTTCAAACAATTTCTAAAACAAACTTATAACATCACACCGACATTCGATCATTTTTGGCGAGGTGTGATGGGTTACACGCAAACAGGTTTGCGCTGGGTGGGATGTGATTCGCATTATTCTAATTTATGGTACAACTTAGGCTGCAATGGGATTGGCATTGTGCCCGCCATTTCAGGCGCGTATCGCATCGCTAAACTCATGAGTGGAATGACTCTACCCTCCTCTTTATTCGATCCGCCAGCCAAATAAACGTTTGATATTATCATTACCCTAATGTGAGCATGATCCTCACCTAACCCTCTCCCACCAACAGTTTATGACCAGATCACAAAACTACCAGCGGGAGAGGGTTGGCAGAGGACATGCGGATTTTGGCGATTTCAGACTCTTGTCATAGGATTGCGCACATATAATAAGAAAGGCGAAAAAAATTGCTTGCTAATCAGAAAAAAAGATTTATATTTGCACCCGCTAGAATAATTATTTTAAAAAAGAAACACAAAAAGCGATGGAGATAATAATATGAGCATGAGCCAATCCTTGCCTGGCAGCCCAAGAAAGAACACAAATCAAACACCACCTGCCACACCCGAGAAAGCCGCAAAACCTGCAACTCCACAGAAACCAAATGAAACAAAAACGATCAGTCCGTTAACTGCCCGTCAATTTAGCATTTTCGGCAGTCCACTATCCGTTCATCAAAGCATGCCGTACAACCTGGCATCAACTGGGACTATTATCGATGAAGCGCGCAGACGAGATTATAATAATTTATTTCTTAAACTCACACATACCTCTGTGTTCGAAGCTCAATTTCAAGCCGGCGCTTTAAAAAAATTGTGGACACAACTGAATTCTAAAGAGTTTAAAGCACAATTACCTGAAGAAAAAAATAATACACCTAAGGCATATACTGAATACATGGCTGCGGTAAAAACTAAGTATACCAAACTACAATCAGACTATACCGAGTCATTTGAAAAGAAATTAAAAACACTAGGACCGGGCTATAAAAAATTTCAAGATACCTATTATGCTGAAAGTGCGCCTGTGCAAGATCTCTTGCAAGCTGTACTTCAAAAAATGTCCGACAATGATGATCTGCAAAAAGCGATCCAAAAACTCTACCAAGCCAGAGCAAATGACGGTCTGACATCTTATCCAGGGTTTTTAGTGACATCCGGCTTTAGCGGAGAAGAAAAATCACAAGAGAACTATTGCATTATTAGTATTTCAGGGGCACACCATGACCCTTCTTTTATAACCGCACTGAGCACACATTTAAAAGACACCATCGTTCATGCGAATGAAAAAACCTATAAAATTCTGATCTCTCACCGCTTAAGCGATGATTTTCAAAGACTGATTAATCGGACACTGGTGCATTTAAACTTTAAAGCAAAGCAACAATATACAAAGTATGTCGAAGCCTTTATCGCAGAATCCTCTTTTTCTGAGAAGAAAAAGCAATTACTCGAACGTTTTTTAATGGAAAAAGAAGATATCAATTGTTTTGATCAGCATGCTGAAGATAACTTTAAAGCCTGCGGTGAACGCTACGTTTTAGCCGATGCTGCTAAAAACTTACTTGCCGCCGCACTTCATAATGTTCCCTATATAAAAATCACCGGCATGGACTGTGTCTGTATGGATTTTAATAATTCGAGAACTGAAAAACCTAACGCAAAATATGTTAAAGTGAAGCGAAATAATGATAATCATAATTTCGAAATTATGCGACCTTGTCCTGAATGTCGTATCAACAAAGCCATCTTATTTACTTTACTTGCTGGATTGGCAGAAGAATTGCTCCTTCATCCCGATGACCCTGCATACCAAAGTGCATTGACCATCCTAGGAAACTCGGTGGAATCTGTCTTAACCCCTCCGCAAAATAGAACTATCACACATTTTGATAGTGAAGGGTTTCTAAAAGGAACACCTGAGTCCGACGGTATCAGGCGCAAAACGAAAGGTAGAGTGAGCAATACGATAGGCAGCATGGATGAAGTCGCGGAGCAAAATAATTCAAGCGTACCCACGCGCCGCGATACATCTCCTGTCCGTTAAAATACTATCTAAAAGTCGACGATAGCTGAGGAGATTTCACTGCA
The DNA here is from genome assembly GCA_903970525.1 of Myxococcales bacterium. GTDB lineage: Bacteria > Pseudomonadota > Gammaproteobacteria > DSM-16500 > DSM-16500 > UBA5158. The sequence goes on from CAJCIZ010000142.1 coordinate 11,439, forward strand.
TGCACCGTGATCTCTTCCTCTTCTTGCTTGGTGTCTGCAACTAGCTCAACAATCTTTCTCAACTCATGTGGACGCAATTCTTCTGACGGTAAGCTCAATCCTCTTATCCATTCTCGTGCCACACAAATACAGTTATCCAAAAGTGCTAGGCTCTCTTTCCTTTCCCAATGATAGTCATAAAAAACGAAAGCGCTGCCTAATTTTCCTAAAGCTGACTGACCTAATGCGGATTGAGCATTAAATTGCGATTGCATACCTTCACATAAGCCTATTCCAAGCTCAGCATCTTTGGCCATCACAACTTTCATTGCTTTAATATTTTCAGGCTCATCTGCAACGTCTGTATTCGCCATCTCCAATAACTCAGTTAAATATGAAATTGCTTTTCCGTAATCTTCTAACTTAAGTAAACACAACCCTAAGAAATGATGACTAATCATTTTGTCTGATGCCGTCGATAAATTTTTCTCTGCCACGAGCAACGCTTGAATACTCGCTTCATAATCTGCTTTAGTTGTTGCGCTCCATGCACGAGCTTGTCCTAGTGCAAAATGCGCTTTTGTTGACATATCGATTATTTGAGACGCTTGTGGCAGATTGTCTAACTGCGAAATTGCAAGAGTCAACGAAGCGATTGAGGCAGTAAAATAAAAAAGTTTGTCAGGTGATCCCAATTCTTTTTCACAAATCCCTTGCATCAATAAGTTATCAGAATATTTCAGTCCACAGCCACTTTCTTTCAAAAAATCCTCGTTAATTGCCTGAAAATATAACTTGGATCTTTTAAAATATTCTAGCGCAACGGTATATCGCTTTTCATTATCTGGCTGGATTAAAACATCTGCGTAATGACTATGACCTGCATAGTTATATAGCAATGCATAATATAATTTATCAATTTCTGTTTGCTGAAAAATGTCAAGTGTCGTTTCCGTTAGGAATTCTACACGCGCAATAATTTCTGAATAGTCATTTGCTTTGTATAGTTCTTCTATGTCCTTCAGTATTTCAATTGGTTGTTTTTGTAATAGAGCATCCAAACTTGCACGCTCAGCTCGCGCTGATCGTATTCCCGTTCTTGCAGCACTCATTTTGTTCCCTTTATTTTTTTATATCCATCATTTTGGGGACACGTAGTCTACTGCAACATTTTTCATGAACGCAAGCACTTAAAGCAATGAAAACTAAGAATATCTGGCAAATAATAACCACTACCTCAAAGTCGTGTTCTCTTTTTCTCCGAGATGTTTTAATTCTGACTACATGTCATAAAGTGAGTTTTGTTTTCTTTCAGAATTATTTAGAGTTATGCTTGATTAAATAATTATCGTACAAGGAAATAGCATGGAAGCTGTAGATAACATGATTGATGCGCGCTGGCTCATCACAAGTGAACATAAAAACACCGTACTAGAAAATCATGCCTTAGTGATAAAAAATGGCATCATTAAAGATATACTTCCCACGCAGCAAGCCATCACACTTTATCAAACAAAAAATATCGAAGAATATGCCAATCATGTCATCTTGCCAGGATTTATTAATACACATACACATATAGCCATGAATTTATTTCGCGGTTATGCAGATGATTTAGCACTGATGAAATGGCTGAATGATTTTATATGGCCTGCAGAACGCAGATGGGTCAGTCATGAATTTGTTTATGATGCCTCACGTTTAGCGATTGCAGAAATGATACGCAGTGGCACAACTTGTTTTAATGACATGTATTTTTTCTTACAAGCTACCGCAGAAGCTGTTGATCAAGCGGGGGTACGTGCAAGTATTGGCATTACAGCCATTGATTTTCCAACAGCCTGGGCAAAAACAATCGATGAATATTTAGAAAAAGGATTAGAGTTTTATGCGCAATACAAAAATCATGCGCGCATCAGAACAACACTCGCACCACAATCCATTTACACCGTAGCAGAACCCAATTTAGAAAAAATTAAAAAAATTGCTGAAGATAACCATTTAAGAATTAATATACATTTACATGAAACACAAGATGAAATAAATCAATCTCTCGCGCAAACCAAACAACGTCCCATACGCCGTTTACAAAACATCGGATTACTCACTCCCGATTTAATTGCTGTGCATATGGTGCACGTGAATGAGGAAGATTTAGAAATATTAAAAGCAACACGACCTCAAATCGTCCATTGCCCAGAATCAAACATGAAACTCGCCAGCGGCGCCTGCCCTGTCGTCACTTATCAAAATCTAGGACTCAATGTTGCGTTAGGCACAGATGGCGCTGCAAGCAATAATGATTTAGACATGATAACAGAAATGCGTTCCGCCAATTTTCTTGCAAAACTCACCACACATAACCCTGCAGCACTCCCTGCAATAGACACCATCACAATGGCTACTTTAAACGGCGCGAAAGCATTAGGCATAGATCAAATGACAGGATCACTGACAAAAGGCAAAGCCGCAGATTTCATTGCCATCAAACTCGATGAAATTGAAACCTTGCCACTTTATCATCCTGCCTCGCAAATTGTTTATGCGGCATCGCGCAATCAAGTGAGCGATGTGTGGGTTGCTGGGAAACAGTTGATGAAGAATCGTGAGTTGTTGACGTTGAATGAAGAAGAAATAAAAGCGAAAGCGATTGAGTGGGAAAAGAAGCTGCTTAAAAAATCTTAACTTCTTCAGTCTGAACAATACTACTTGATTATCGAGAACTCCGTCATTGCGAACAAAGCACCCACCCTGAGAGCTCTGTGATACCAGCATGCTTGTAACTCACCTTGTCATGCCAGCGTGCTTTCAGCTGGCATCCATCTTTCCGTTAAACAAGCAACACCCAAGCACACCAACCGCTGGATGCCAGCTAAAAGCATGCTGACATGACAGAATGTATACTTTTCAAAATACATGCGTGCTTTTTTAGCACAATCCGCTATAATACGCCCCCTTGAGAACATAACATTACCCATGGAGGCAACATGACTACTGAAAAAACCCTATCGATTATCAAGCCAGATGCAGTGGCTAAGTCTTTAATTGGCCAAATTAACGCACGTTTTGAAAAAGCCGGCTTACGCATTGTTGCAGCGAAAATGATCCATTTGACCCAAAAACAAGCCCAAGAATTTTATGCCGTTCACAGTGAACGCCCCTTCTTTAATGGATTAGTCAGCTTTATGAGCTCAGGCCCAGTCATGGCACAAGTATTAGAAGGCACCAATGCCGTTGCATTGAACCGCCAAATCATGGGCGCAACCAATCCTAAAGAAGCAGCCGCTGGCACCGTTCGCGCAGACTTTGCTGAATCCATTGATCACAATGCCGTACATGGTTCTGATAGCGCCGACAATGCAAAACAAGAAATTGCTTTCTTCTTCAAACCAGAAGAAATCGTTACATACGTTAAAGCAACAGAGTTAGCATAAAAATGGAAACCCTCACCCAGACAACAAAAATAAATTTGCTAGGCTTAGATGAAAAAGCCATGCAAGAATTTTTTCATACGCTGGGTGAAAAACCATATCGCGCGCAACAAGTTTTAAAATGGATACATTTTCAAGGCGTCAGCGATATACAATCTATGACAAATTTAAGCAAAGCCTTGCGCGACAAATTACAAGACATTGCTGAAATCCGCATACCAGAAATTGCCTATGAAAGCACAGCCTCTGATGACACACATAAATGGTTAATACGCTTAGCCGACGGTAATTGCATAGAAACCGTTTACATTCCTGAAAAAGAGCGCGGCACTTTATGCGTTTCATCACAAGTCGGTTGCACACTGAACTGCGATTTTTGTTCTACGGGAAAACAAGGTTTTAGCCGTAATTTAACGAGTGCAGAAATTATAAGTCAAGTATGGGTCGCTGTCCGTGGTCTTTCTCAAAGTGGCACACTACATGATCGCGCCGTGACAAACGTAGTCATGATGGGCATGGGTGAACCATTACTGAATTTTGATAATGTCGTCAGTGCGATGAATATTATGTTAGATGACTATGGGTATGGCTTATCAAAACGTCGCGTGACATTAAGCACAGCGGGTGTGGTTCCTGCCATGAAACAATTACGCGAAGTCAGTGATGTTGCGTTAGCTGTTTCACTACACGCACCCAATGATGAATTACGAAATGTATTAGTCCCGCTTAATAAAAAATATCCTCTGAAAGAACTCATGGCCGTTTGCCAAGACTATTTCAAAGAAGATAAACGCCGACACATAATGATGGAATATGTCATGTTAGCAGGTGTCAATGATACACCCGCTCATGCAAAACAATTAATTACACTGTTACAAGATGTGCCTGCGAAAGTGAATTTAATTCCTTTTAATCCTTTTCCTAGCACTATCTATAAGCGCTCAGATGACGCTACCATTCTTCGCTTCCGTGAAATTCTCATGGCGGCAGGCATTAATGCCTTAACACGAAAAACACGCGGAGATGATATAGACGCCGCCTGTGGACAACTCGTAGGCCAAGTGAAAGACCGCACCCGACGCAGTGAAAGACATCGCAAAAGCATCGCGCAAGCTCAATAAAAATGATACCCTTTTTCGATCTATTTAGACGAAACAATAGAGGTTCTTGTGACAAGGCTGTTACTCTCTCTTCTTATTATTTTCATTGTTTCATGTGGACTAACAGCTTGTGCTGGTGACCACGGCACGGCAGACATCTCAACCCCTAATTTGTACCAAGCTCGCCATAATGCGGCACTTGGCATGAAAGCATTACATAACGGACATTCCGATATTGCCGTCGAAAAGCTCCAACTGGCAAGCGAACAAGCTCCACAAGATCCACTGGTTTTAGCCGCCTGGGGTTATTTCTATGAAAAATCTGGCGATCTGGATAGAGCCAATTCATATTATGCCTACGCCACGGTTGTAGCGGGACGCTCAGGGACCATACGGAATATGTATGGCGCATTTTTGTGTAGAAATGGCTATCCAGCTGAATCAATAAGCCATTTTTTAAAAGCCGCGGAGACACCCCACTATAACCAAGCGGATTATGCGATGGCGAATGCCAGATATTGTGCAGAACAAATCAAACGCGGGCTTGGCGGCAACGATGAATACGCTTATTATACGAGGTTGGTATGGCAACAACCCCCAATCAGCTCAACTGCAAATGGTAGGTAGTAAATGAATACGACAGTAGACAAGAATTCGTTAATCAATCTGGACGCCCTGGCTGGCTTCGGCAAGCGCTTAAAAATAGCGCGTGAGACCATGCGCTTAACAGAAAAAGATGTGGCATTACGCCTACACTTAAACAGTGATGTGATTGCACTGATTGAGAACGAATCTTACGAAAGTGGGCCACCATTGATTTTTTTAAAAGGCTATCTGCGTTCTTATGCACGCTTAGTCAGCCTTCCAGAAGCTGAAATCAATCAAGTTCTCGGTAAATTAGAATCAACAAGTTCCACAACTGTATTCCAACAGCGCCGAAACAAACAAAAAAGTAATCCGTATATGCGTTGGGTCACTTATTTAATTGTCGTCGTATTAATTGGCTTAGTTGCTATGTGGTGGAGTTCACACTCATCCAGTAATGTCATCGATAAGCCTATTGTTCAACCTATGCATCCAACAGCTCAGCCTTCAGCAGCACTAACAATACCCACACATCCTGTTCTACCTGCTGTTGTATCAACAGATAAACAACTTTCTACAGCGGGCACTCCTACTGCATCACAACCTGTCACACCGACTGTTGTAGCAAGCGCACCGGTTGCACCTACGCCCCAAATGACACCAGCGCCTGTGCCAAACATAGCAGCTGATCCTGCAAAAACTTCAGCACCTTTCGCGGCTAACCAAGCTTCTGCTGTACCACCTGTTGCTGCAACACCTGGGCCAACCGCAACAACCAAAGCACCTACTGTTGCAAGCACACAACAAAAAACTTCGCCAACACTAGAGAAAAAACCAGAAGCCGCAACAGATGAATCAACGGAATCTCTTGCAAGCAACTCTGATAACGACGCTGATTCAGCAACTGATAGCGAAGACACAACAACAGATAAAACAGAAACGCCGCACCCAGTTACAATCACTGGTGATAATTAAAATAAATTTTATAAGTAACGAGGCTCCATCGTGGCAAACCTGATCCAAGCAATTCGCGGCATGAATGATATTCTGCCGTCTGATACGCGTTATTGGCAACAAGTTGAAAATATTTTCCGTGAAATCCTGCATGGCTATGGTTATGAAGAAATTCGTCTACCTATTTTAGAAAAAACTGAATTATTCAAACGCACCATCGGTGAAGCAACCGATATTGTCGAAAAAGAAATGTATACTTTTCTCGATCGAAATAATGAAAGCCTAACTTTACGACCCGAAGGCACTGCGGGCTGTGTGCGCGCTGGCATAGAACATGGATTACTCTACAATCAAATCCAACGTCTCTGGTATCAAGGTCCTTATTTCCGTTATGAACGTCCACAAAAAGGTCGTTATCGACAATTTTTCCAAATAGGCGCTGAAGCGTTTGGCGTTGCGACACCTGACATCGATGCAGAATTAATTTTACTGTCAGCGCGCATGCTAGAAAGCTTAGGATTAAAACCTTATGTAAGTCTGCAACTCAATTCATTAGGCTCAACAGAATCAAGAGCAAAGTATCGCGAAGAATTAGTTAAATACCTAACAACACATCAAAGCGAATTAGATGAAGATAGTCAACGCCGTCTCACCACTAATCCTTTACGCATATTAGATAGCAAAAATCCTGCGATGCAGCAATTAATCGCTAACGCACCAAAATTAACAGATTATTTAGATCAAGAATCACAAGATCATTTTACAAAATTACAGAATTTTTTACGTCAAGCTGGCTTAGAATTCACAGTCAATCCCTGCTTGGTTCGCGGCTTAGATTACTACACAAAAACAGTTTTTGAATGGGTAACAACACAACTAGGCGCGCAAGGCACAGTGTGTGCCGGCGGTCGATACGACGGTCTCGTAGAACAACTCGGCGGCAAAGCAACACCGGCTTTAGGTTTTGCGATGGGCTTAGAACGTTTGATTTTATTGTTACAGAGCGTAGAGACAAAATCACAACGTGAAACAGTCCAGATATATTTGATGACAGACAGCGATGACGCTTTTCAAAAAGGGTTAAAACTAGCGGATCAACTTCGTGACGCCTATCCCACTATTTGTGTTCTCCAACATTGCGGCGGTGGCAGCTTAAAAAATCAATTCAAAAAAGCAGATAAAAGCGGCGCGAAATTTGCCATTATTATTGGCGAACAAGAACTCGCTGCGCAAACTGTTTCTGTTAAATCTTTACGTGAAAATGTGCCACAAGTCACCGTTGCTGAGAACGAATTGATAGCTTATTTCTCAGCTACTGAATTATGATTATTTTACGTGACATCACCTTACGCCGCGGCCCTAATGTTTTACTCCAAAATATTAATTGGACGATTTATCATAAACAACGCATAGGTCTCATCGGCGCAAACGGTTGTGGAAAATCCAGCTTATTCGCCATGTTATTAAATGAGCTACACGCGGACGGTGGCGATTTAGAATTACCGCGTCAATTAAAACTCGCGCATGTTGCACAAGAGACACCTAGTTACAGTTGCTCCGCCTTAGAGTACGTCATCGATGGCGATGCAGAGCTGCGCACGCTAGAACAAGAATTAAAAATCGCAGAAGAAAAAGATGACGGCCATCTCATCGCCGCACTTCATCAGCGTCTCAGCGAGATCGATGCCTATACTGCGCCAGCACGCGCCGCGCAATTACTGGATGGCTTAAGTTTTAATTTTGAAGAACAAAAAAAATCTGTCAGTGACTTTTCGGGCGGCTGGCGCGTACGCTTAAATTTAGCGAAAGCTTTGATGTGTCGTTCAGATATTTTATTACTCGACGAACCGACTAACCATTTAGATTTAGACGCTGTTTTATGGTTAGAACAATGGTTAAAGAAATATACGGGTACATTATTAATTATTTCACACGACAGAGACTTTTTAGATGCTGTTGTGGATCACATTGCGCATATTGCTCATCAGCAATTAAAAGTCTATGCCGGCAATTATTCAAATTTTGAAAAACAACTTGCCGAACATATTCTCTTACAACAAGCGGCTTTTACCAAACAACAACAAAAACTTGAGCACTTACAAAGTTTCATTAATCGTTTCAAGGCCAAAGCTTCCAAAGCAAAACAAGCACAAAGTCGCGTGAAAGCGATTGAACGCATGGAACTGGTTAGCGCCGTGCAAACCGAATCGCCTTTTCAATTTCATTTTAAAGAACCTAAATCCTGTCCTAATCCCTTAATCTCACTCGAAGATGCAAGGATTGCCTATGGCGAGCGAACCATTTTGAGTGAACTTAATTTCAGTATCACCCCAAAAGACAGAATTGCTTTATTGGGTCCAAACGGTGCAGGAAAATCCAGTTTAATAAAATTATTAGCAGGCGAAATCAGCGCAGCCTCCGGACGCTATGAAACAGGCTCCGGATTAAAAATAGGGTATTTTGCCCAACATCAAGTCGATCACTTAAGCCTAACAGAATCTCCGCTAGAACAATTACGCAAAATCGCAACGCATAGTCGCGATCAAGAATTACGAACTTATTTAGGCAGCTTTGGTTTTTCAGGCGACAGAGTCATGGAAGCCGTCGGCATATTTTCTGGCGGCGAAAAATCCCGACTCGCATTAGCGTTGCTGATTTGGCAACAACCTAATTTATTATTATTAGATGAGCCGACCAACCATTTAGATTTAGAGATGCGTCAAGCGCTCAGCATGGCATTACAAGAGTACGAAGGTGCTATGATTATCGTTTCACACGATAGATTTTTGGTAAAAACAACTGTCGATCAACTTATGTTAGTGGCTGAAGGCTCATTAAAACCTTTTGAAGGCGACTTAAATGACTATCAAAAATGGTTATTTGATTTTAGACGTCAAACACAAGCCAACTATTCTTCAGGCAATACAAAACCCAGCACATCTCGCAAAGAGCAACGACAGCTGGATGCAAAACAACGCGAGCTGCGCAAACCATTAATGCAACAAGTGAAAAAATTAGAAGACGAACTGGCGAAGTTAGAAAAAGAAGAAACTGAGATTGAAATGATCTTAGCGGATACCAGGCTATATGAGGATGAAAGCAAAGCTATTTTACAAAAACATCTAGCCCACCAGACTGAAGTGCAGCAGAAATTGAAAGTGACTGAGAAGGCGTGGCTAGAAGCTTGTGAAAAGTTAGAAACCCTGACGCCATAAGCAATCCCTGCCAATCACCCACCCCTACTGTCATTCCTGCGCGAGGATAACAGCAGTAGCGGAGCTTGCGAGCACGAAAAAATTTTTCCAGTGACGGGACCCCAGTCCACTTTAGAAAAAAGCATAGTGCATTTTCTATATAATCCGCTAAAATGCCTGCACCTGCGGGGACTTACCGCGAATAGCCCATTCTTTCGAAGGAGCGACCCTTGACTGAGTATTTAACCGAACAAGAACAAATTGAGCAGTTAAAAAACTGGCTCAAGCAATACGGGCCCACTATTATTGCCGGCATCATACTAGCCATGGCTATTGTCACTTGTTGGCATTATTGGATACGGCATCAAAATAAAATTTTGACCCACGCCTCAAGCAATTACGATGAAATGCTCATGTTGCGTGCTCAAAATAATACCAATGGCGCCACCAACCAAGCACAAAAACTATTAAACGATTATACAAAAACCCCTTACGCCGCCATGGCAGCTCTGACATTGGCACGCGTCGCAGTCAATAACAAAAATTATGCTGAAGCCATCAATCAGTTAAACTGGGTGATCGATCACAGCCGTGACAATGCCATACGAGAAATTGCGAGAACCCGTATTGCCCGCATCAACCTGACAGAAAATAAACCCGATGAAGCACTCGCCCTTTTAGAGAAAGTCGATGATACAGCGTTCATGGGCCTCATCGATGAACTGAAAGGTGATGCATATTTATTAAAGAAAGACACCGCCAAGGCGAAAGAATCTTATCAACTCGCCTTGCAAGAACTACCGAAAGAAGAAGTCTCACAACGACCCATTCTGCAAATGAAACTAGACAACTTAGCGACTGCGAGCACGTGACCTTATGAAAAAATCAAACCGAATGAAACACCTCTCAAAAGTTTTGGCACTCAGCACACTCGCCATGACATTAAGCGCTTGTAATGGATTTTTCGATGTCGATAACACACCGACCCCTACACCGTTAACGAAATTTCATGCTGAAATTAAACCAAAATTAGTATGGAGCTCCCATCCTAACTTTGGCGTAGACAGCGATTATATTAAACTCGTCCCAGCACTCAGCAGCCAACATATTTTCACCGCTGCACGAAATGGCACAGTTAGCGCAACTGACAAAGTAAACGGCCGCACCACTTGGTCTGTCTTAACCGGTGAAAAACTCTCCGCAGGACTTGCTACAGATGAAGGCTTAGTCTTTGTAGGCAGTCGTCAGGGTAAAATTATCGCGCTCAGCGAATTAAATGGCAAAAAAGTCTGGGAAACACAACTCTCCAGCGAAATACTGGCACCCCCAGTTGCTAAAAATAATTATGTGCTCGTGAAAACAATTGACGGACAACTCTCAGCCATAGATGAACAAGATGGACACGTTCTCTGGCATTATCAACAAACAGAACCTGCATTAATTTTACGAGGCGGTAGCGCACCAGCAATTTATCAAAACACTGCGCTCGCCGGTTTTGCAAACGGCAACCTAGCAAAACTGTCACTCAAAGAAGGAAGCTTACTCTGGCAAGCTACGATTGCAACACCAGAAGGCAGCTTTGCTATACAACGCATGGTGGATATTGATTCTAATCCTGTTATTTTCCACAACAAAGTTTATGCCGCAACGTATCAAGGTCGTGTTGCTGCTCTGGACTTTGAAACCAGCAAACAATTATGGGCGAGTGATATCTCTTCTTTCACGGGCTTGTCTGTCGATAACGATAGAGCTTATGTCTCAGATGCAACCAGTCATGTTTGGGCGTTTGATAGTGAGAATGGCACCGTTGATTGGCGCCAATCACAATTGGAAGCGCGCAATATTACAGGTCCTGCGATGATGGGAGATTATATTGTCGTGGGTGATACTCAAGGCTATTTACATTGGCTGAGCAAACAAGACGGACATTTTGTCGGCAGAACACGCGCAGCACATTTCGGTATTCTTGCAACACCTGTTGTTGAAAATAATATTCTTTATGTTGTTTCCAGGGATGGATACCTCTCAGCTTATAAAATTGGATGACAATCACTATGCTGCCTGTTGTCGCCATCGTCGGACGACCCAATGTTGGGAAGTCCACTCTGTTCAATTGCCTGACCCAATCACGTAATGCATTGGTGTCAGATTTTCCTGGTATGACGCGCGATAGACAATATGGGCAAGCGGATTTTGCGGATCATCAATTTATTGTTGTGGACACAGCAGGTATTGGTGAAGATGCCGCAGCCATCGATAAACTCAGTGCACAACAATCTGTACAAGCCATAGAAGAAGCCGATAAAGTTTTATTTGTCGTGGATGGACGCGCGGGTTTAACCAGCGCCGATTCTTCTATCGCAGAAAAATTACGTGACATGAACAAATCAATTTATCTTGTCGTCAATAAAGCAGAAGGCAAAGATGATGACGTGATCAGCGCGGACTTTTTTCGTTTAGGATTTGGCACACCTTCCACAATTTCAGCCACGCACAAGCAAGGCATTTCCACTTTAATAGACACAGTATTTGCCGACAGTGAAACACCGCTTCCTACAGATGACATAGACGCAGATGCAAGCATCAAACTTGCGATCATTGGCAAACCGAATGTGGGGAAATCTACTTTAACCAATCGCATGTTAGGCGAAGAACGGGTCATTGCGTTTGATGAACCCGGGACAACACGCGACAGTATTTTTATTCCACTTGAACGTCGCGGGAAAAAATATACTTTGATCGACACAGCCGGTGTCAGACGACGCGGAAAAGTCCTGGAAGCGATAGAAAAATTTTCTGTCGTGAAAACATTGCAAGCCATAGAAACAACGAATGTTGTGTTATTTGTTATTGATGCGCGCGATGGTGTCACCGATCAAGATTTAAAATTATTAGGATTCATTCTTGAAAGCGGTAAAGCATTAGTGATTGCCGTTAACAAATGGGATAACATGACAAACTCGGAACGCGATCGCGCACATGCGACGATTGATAGACGTTTGCATTTCGTAGACTTTGCTCGCATACATTATATTTCTGCATTACATGGTACCGGTGTTGGAACTTTATTTGCTTCTGTTGATGAAGCTTATGCCTCTGCAAACAAAAAACTCACCACACCACAAATCAATAAAATTTTACGCGAAGCTGTCTTGGCACATAGTCCTCCACTCGTGCAAGGACGTCGCGTCAAACTCCGCTATGCACATGCTGGCGGTCATAATCCACCCTTGATTATTATTCACGGCAACCAAGTCAATTCCTTGCCCGATTCTTATCGTAGTTATCTTGCGAGCACTTATCAAAAAAGATTACAACTGGTCGGTACACCAGTCCGCATAGAATTCAAAGTCGGTGAAAATCCTTTCCGCGACAAAAAAAATGTTCTCACCGAAAAACAACTCCAAAAAAGAAAACGACTGATGCGACATGTAAAGAAGTAGAAAGTATTTTTATTATTCACAAACATTAAAATAGTTAAAAATTAAATCTCAATTTCGGTGAAATTTAATACTAAAAAATTTTCTTTGCTCACTTAAGAAAACCTTAAGCTTTTACTGTTATCTTTTTCCAGCAATTAATATCCAAAATAAAAATAATTTCATTCTATTCAAATGAACTTTATAATTTCTGCCCCTTTTTACCAAATTATTAATTAAGGAGCTGCCCAATGAAAGGATGCACCCCTCTCAAAAAATTAACGCTAGTTGCTCTAGCTTGTCTTGGCTTAGCCAATACAGCACATGCAACAGTAGCTGATTCCTCTGACCCACGCAACACTCGCTGGTACACAGTCTTAGGCGCGCAATACTATATGATCAATCTGCCAACGTATCGTTTGCCTATTACGTTTGGTAACTGGTCTGCAACGATTCCTCCTACATTGCCACCGACTGGGATAGACCTAGGGTTTAATGCCGCAGACACCCAAGCAGGCAATATGATTATCGAACCAACGCTTAACATTGGTTACTACTTAAAGAATGGTTCTGTGATCATGCCTAAATGGTTAGATAACGAAGCTTTTGAAATCGATTACAGCCAATTTAACCGTGCCACCAAAAGCTCCACCAATTATACGGGTGCAACTGGCGTAGACATGGGAGCGGCATACGGGATTGTCTGGGCGATCAATAATCCTACCGTGCCGATTTATCAAGGCGGCGCTGAGCGTATTGTCAGTTCTTATATTCACGCGTCAATCCATTATCATGACCTTGATCTGCTATTTAAGGCGACCATTAAAAACCTACCCGATTATATGCGCTCCACTGCAAGAATAGGGTTAGTCGCAACCACCTTAGACCAAGATTATTCTTATAGCATCAATGCAACTACAAAAGGCATGACCCATCTGCCCATTCAACCCTTTGGAAGCGATACGATACGTGCGCGGTATTATGGGATAACGCTAGGCGACCAATTTGAAGTGCAATATGCCCCAGCTTTCTCTGCATTTATTGACGCAGCTGTGCAAGGGTTATACGAAACAACCTCTATGACAGCGAATCAAACACCTGACTCAGCTGCTAATCCTTTAGGCATTTTCAACTACTATGCAAACAACATCCGTATAGTCCAAAGTAACAATAAATATACCTACCGTGGTCAAGCACAAGTCGGTATTAATTTATATCCAAAATTATTTAAAAATCAAAGTCCTGCGAAGATCTCCGCGTTTGTGGGTATTGATGAATGGGGTGATGTACCTGAAGAAACCACGATTACCACAGTTGGTGCTTCTATACCCCATATTACAAACCATACAATGAGAAATTATTTTACAGGATTGAGCGTGACGGTGCCCATAAATTAAGTTATACTGCCGGTTTAGAAAAATTATTAGACGAGGGGATGGTAGGAAATGTTGTTGCGTATAATAAATTCTATTTTCAAAATAGTTTTGCTTGCGTGCTGCGCCTTATTTTTAATGGGTGCAGATTCTCCTACTATCTACCCTAATCCGGGTTTTCCACAAAGTTATAACGTCTCTGCAGGTCAAAATTATTCTAAAGGCGGCCAACTCACCTTTAAAATGGTTAAAATTGATAACCCAACTCAGGGTTTATTTGATTCACATGAAGGCACCCAGCTTGCCGCAAGAGTTAGCACAGTGACTGGACTACCACCAGGCTTAACCTGGGATCAGTCAGGTAGCCCTTACCCACCAGCAGACAATACTTTTTATATTTATGGGACAGTTCCTGTAGAAACAACGCCAGGTGTTTATCAAGTTAATGTAAATGCTTACGATGCGATTAATCCTCAATACACTGGAACTCAAGTCCTTTATTTAACTGTGGGATCTGTTGTGCCGCAACCAACCCAGCCCGTACAAATCGTTGGGAATGTTGGTGATGACTCTTCTACCGCAGGCAGCATGAGCCAGTACTTTCAAGTGCCAAGTGGTGCGGCCATTGACCAATATCAAGTTGTGAATCCTGATGCTCTGCCAGCAGGTGTTACCTTGGATACAACCAGTGGTATTTTCAACGGCAAATATCAGCAACCTACACCGACCCCTGTGCCTGTTGTCAATGTCATTGCTCACAACGCCTATGGTTGGACGCCTGCTGCTACCAGTTCTTTATTGGTGACGTTCAGTATTTCACAACCGGACACAGTGCCTTATATCACGGCACCGTATCCACCCGTGACAGCCACTGTCAACACACCTAACGCGCTAAGTAGCCTAAGTAATAACTTTGCGGCGCCTAGCACAAGTCCGATTACTTCTTATCTAGCGCTTGATCCTTTGCCTGATAATATTACATTGAATACAGATGGAAGCTTTACAGGGTCGTATGGGACAGTACAGCAACTATCTACTCGAGTTGTCGCGATTAACAAGATTGGACAAAGTAATCCATTAACCATTTCTTTTAATATTGTTGCTGCAGACGCGCCACCTACGCCTGATCCTGCACAAAATCCATTGTCAGTGGTCGCTCATGTGAAGGACACCGTCAATATTAAAGACATGGGTAATTTTTTCATTAACACTGGGTCTCCCATTACAAGTTTTGTTATTGTCAATTCTAACTTGCCTGACTTGATTAAGATGGATCAGAGCAGCGGCAAATTCTCTGGTCAATACACCACCCCAGGAACCACATCAACACATATCGACGCAATAAATGCTGCTGGACAAAGTAAAGATTTCATCATTAATTTCACTGTTAAGGCTCAAGATACTGCGCCAACTCCAACAACGGGTTCTCTCAGTTTTCCTGGAATTCATAATAATCCAGTCCAAGCAGATGCGATGAGCAAGTACTTTACCGTCAACGATCCAACCGACCCTGTTACGAGTTATACGTATGATGTTTTACCACAAGGCATCACTTTTGATAAAACACAGGGTACCTTCTCAGGATTTTATCCTGCAGCAAGCCAGACACCTTATACCGTCAACATTCAAGCACAAAATAATGCGGGTTTAAGTACACCTATCGCTGTGAATTTTAATGTTGATGCATTGCCTTGGGCTGATACTTCTCCCTTTGATATTTTGGGCGTTATGGGACAAGCCATGCAACAAAGCGTGAGCACTGGCTTCCAGAAAGAATCGGGCGCAAGCAATATCACACAATACAATGTCGTTGCATCAGATCCTTTACCACCGGGTATTACGGGTTTTGATACCGCGACTGGAACATTCTCAGGCACGTATTCACAAGGTGGCGTTTGGAATGTACGCGTGAATGCGTCAAATAACGCAGGGCCTACCGCTACACCGCTGGTAGTGAACTTTTCAGTGAATTCACCCCCAATGCTGCACAACACTACGTTGCAAGAAGATGGCACAACAGGACAACAAAATGTAAGCGTTGATGTCAGTGGAAATTTCTACCTCAATCCAGCGGGTGGTGCGACTGCTATTATGTCTTATAGTGCAACCGGCAACATTCCATCGACTTTGACGTTTGACACGACCAGCGGCAAATTTACCGGCTCGTATCCTACGACTGCTCAAGATTATGTTGTCACTGTGACAGCACATAACTTAGCGGGCGATAGCCAACCTGCTACTATCACATTTCATGTGACACAAAGCGCTACCTCAACATTATTGTGTCCTAACCTAGCGCAGTTACAACAACCGAATAATACCTGTCCTCAATCGGTGACTGTGCAAGATTCCAATGGCGTGAGTCATACCTTTACACAGCATTACTGTGATGCATTGTCACTAGTCAAATTCCTCGAAGCCAATTTGCGATATGTTAATAGTAATTATCCTAATGGTTTAGAGTGTGTATACGAGTCAAACGGTGGCGGAGCCAGTGCATCCTATTATATCGATCCAGCACCTACGGGCATGTATTACGGAAATAATCAAACGTCAGCTCAATGCACAGGCGGTGCTGATGAAACAAGTTGTCCCATGAATCTTCCGTAAAGATTGATGAATAAGAAAATAATTTTAATATAAACAAGTAATTTTAAGCATTTGAAATTTGGAGGAAATATAAAATGAGTCACTCAACTTTTAATCCATCATCACAAGCAGATCCGAATGACCTGCAATCGCCATTACTTTCTGCTGATGCACAAAGTGAGAAACAAAATAATAACGGCAATGACGATGTTGTAATTGATGTGGATACCGCTCAACATTCCTCACTGAGCTCTTCTTCATTTTTACCGCCAGCAGCTGCCTCCCTAGGCTTCGATAGATATCGTTCTACTCCGAGCGCTTCATCCTCTTCCAGCAATGGACGCCAAAGAAGCCGTAGCAAAAAAAGAAATGCAACAATTAGTGAAAATGACTTCGAAACTTTGCAGGCCATACAATCCTATACACTAGATCAAATACCTGAAAGAATTCGCTCTTTGCAAGCAATGGTGATACAGCTCAACGAACAAATTGTTGCAGAAAACAATAAGAGAGACAATCACATCTCCGCAGGATGGATAGGCTGGGCACTAGACTATATTTTCAACGGTAAAGTCTTTGGCTTGGGTCTGGCAATTGGTTTCATGGTACGCGTTGGTATTAACTACTCCAACATGAACGAAACAATTAATGGCAATAATCCAAACCCTAGCGATCCACAAATCGTTTCTGTAATTGAAGCTGCTATCTACAAAACTATCTGGGAATTTCTAATCATTGCGCCTATCTCACTTGGTGTACTCTTAGGCGTTCAGACGGTAGGCACACATCATCGCCGTGCATTAAACGCGGTAGATTTCAATCTGACAAATTATGAAGAAATGAGAGAACGCGCACTGCAACAAATCAAATGGCTGGCAATTCGATACAGTCAATTAACTGGCAACATCCTAGCGATCGTTCAGACACATTCTATGTTTAATAGTTTAGACATTAGAGATACCAGTGCAAACAGCGAGAGCGCATCTCTATTAGGGAATCATAGTGAGGGTGAAGAAGCCAAAACAGTCGCAGAAGGAAACACTAATACTACTAACGAAATTAGACTCACTAACTTAATAATTAGAGTGATGAGAACGCTTCAGAATGTTGATCAATCTCTAAAAAACCAAGAGAGAACTTCACCATCAGATGAAAAACGATACTCACCTAACGGTAGTGCTCCATTCACACCTATGGGAAACAAAGGTTCTAGACCTCAAACACCTCATATTGATGGGACAGGTAAAGGGATAGGACGAACAATGAGTGATAGCAAGTTGTATGATGATGACAACGATGATACTCATTCCTCGTTAATGAACATCAGTCACTCACCTATGCCTACTACCGGTAGAGTTATTCGTAGTACCGCACTTGTGAAATCAGGACAGACTGCCAATATTAAAGAAAGAAATCTTCCTCCTATAAAAATGAAAACGTTCTCCTCTAACTCTAGCAGCTCCTCTTCCTCTAGCAGCCAGCCGCCTTCTTCATCTCCACCCGTGCCTTCTCACTCTGCGAAGAGACAACTTCAGATGAATACAGATATGACGAGTTCACCAACTCTAGGCATGGGCCAAGTGCATAATCAAAACACCACTGGTCATTCAGGGACTGAGGGTATTGAGATGGACACGGCTACTTTCATGCATGGTGGTGGCAGCAGGCAGAACTCATCCTCACCGGTGGGCACACCATTCCAACCTATTGGTAACGTGTCAGAAGGCGAAGCTCATACACAACAACAATCTCCTATGGAAAAGAAAGCTACATCTTTACCGACTGGCAGTAACAAAACTGTTTCAATCAATCCAAATACTCAAAACCATTACTTAGGCACTCTTCCGTCAGTTTCTTCGCCATTGACGCAGCCTCGACAGCATCCATCTACTACATCAGTCACACCTCTATCTAATAGATTTGGCAGCCTGATGGGTGGTGATTCGGATGACGAAAATGAAAATACCAATAGTCCACAGGTTGAAGATTTCAAAAGCCATCCGCTCAAACCATTAGACCCCAAGACGCATGATCCATTAGCGCCTCCTCCTCTCACACCAAGTAGCGCTACAAAATCATCCACAGTTAAAACTGTGCTTGCAAACCCTGGCGCAATGTTTGGAGATGATGAGAGCAAAAAAGCATTAGCAGAAGCTACTGCAAATGCGAATCTCATGAATGGAATAAGAGTACTGATGCGCCAAGATACTAAAGTTAGCTACCTGATAAACAGCCTTGTGAATGAACAAACAAAGCTGGATCACGTGCTACTGGCCACAGCAAAGGTGTTAAAAAATGCTATAGATGGTTTTGTATCACTCTATAATTCCAACACACCTACGATTATACCTGTGACTAGTGAGCAAGGCAGAGCAGCATTAGTCTTGCTAAAATTTGCTCAGGAGATATTCCCGCGCGGCGTACTTGGGCTAAACACAGACATGCTGGTATCACATGGAAAAATATACACGGTAGCTGAGCTGAATGCCCACATATTGAACGGCGACAATGCTGATGAGGAGGTTCCTATGCTGAGAACGGCCGGAGAGCAAGTTGACGCCTTGAAAATAAAAATTAATAAAGCACAGGACCGCATTACTGCTGAGAAAGCCGCAGCTAAAAATAAGCAACCTGCTACAAATACTTACGGCCACAAGTAACCTATCATCTGTTCAACCATGGTAAATAAAGCCAATCTGTGAAGATTGGCTTTTCTTTACCCTAAAGCTATACTAGTCTGCTATCCTATCTTGCTCATCAACAACTGGGATTTCTGATGGAAATTAACATTCTAGAAACCATTCTCAGTGTGTTATTGACGGTGCTAGTCATTACCGTCATTTTTCGACGTCTGCGATTACCTGTTGTATTAGGCTATCTTGCAGTGGGAACAATAGTCGGCCCACACGCCTTAAATTTAATTCCAGATCCCAAAGATATTAATGAGCTCGCTGAATTTGGTATCGTATTTTTAATGTTTACCGTAGGTCTTGAGTTCTCATTACCAAAATTATTTTCTTTGCGTAACTCTGTGTTCATTGTGGGCGGCGCTCAAGTGTTGCTATGTATATTCATCACCACCACTATTGGCATATTCCTCGGCATGAAATTATTAAGCGCTTTGGTTGTCGGCGGCATAGTCGCCATGTCATCAACTGCCATCGTCGTTAAACAATTACATGATCAACGCGAGCTGCATTCAACACATGGATTAAACGCAATAGGCGTTTTGCTTTTTCAAGATGTGGCTGTAATCCCTTTTATTATTTTAATCGTGAGCTTATCCGCCAATGTGGGAGGCTCTCTTACGATTGTATTCCTTTGGGCATTTTTTAAAGGCATTATTGCTATCTTATTAATTTCCATCGCGGGTCGATGGCTGTTGACACCTATTTTTCATTTGATTTCAAAAACTCGCGCAATTGAACTATTTACGCTGACTGTTTTACTGATCACACTGACCGCAGCATGGCTCACCAATGTGTTAGGACTCTCTTACGCGTTAGGCGCATTCCTCGCTGGTATTATGCTCGCTGAAACAGAATTCCGTCATCAAATCGAAATTGAAATCAGACCGTTTCGTGATATTTTATTAGGCTTATTTTTTATTTCTATCGGCATGCTGTCTGATTTTAGCCATTGGATTGCGGTGTGGCCTTGGATTGTTTTATTACTCTCAGCGTTGACTGTAGGGAAAATGTTACTGATCAGCACTCTCAGCCGTTTTGCAGCGATCAAACCTACTGAGTGTGCGCGTACAGGATTAGTATTGGCGCAAGGGGGTGAGTTTGGCTTTGCTATTTTGACTTTGGCCTTACAAAAAGACATGATGCCACCCGAATACGGTCAAGTGGTACTCGCTGCCTTACTCTTAAGTATCTCTATTTCACCGATATTAATTCGTTTTAATAAGCAAATTTCCACATTTTTTGTTCTATCAAAACATCACAGTGAACACACAATTAAAAAAGATATTCATGAAATCACGGAAAAACTCAATCACCACATTATTATTTGTGGCTATGGTCGTGTTGGTCAACATATCGCTCGCGTACTCGATAAAGCTAACCATCCTTATATTGGCTTAGATATTGATTCAGAACTCATACGGCGCACCAGCTTAGCAGGTGAGCGCGTCATTTATGGTGATGCGAGCCATCCTGGGATTTTACATGCCGCGGGCATGGATAGAGCGAAAGCCTTAGTCATCAGTTTTGATGATGTCAATGCATCTGTTAAAACCTTAAGCATGGCAAGACAACTGTATCCTCACTTACCCATACTCGTACGCTGCAAAGATGAAGCGGAACTCACTGAACTTAAAAAACATGGCGCTACGAAAATTATCGCTGAAATTTTTGAAGAAAGTATCACTTTGTCACAACATTTATTACAACTCATTGAAATGCCCGCGAAAAAAATATTAGAACTGATGCAAGAAGTCAGAAGCAAAGACTATGATATGTTACGCAGAATTTTTCCGGGCGCTATCGATGATGAGAGTGGTATTGAAAACATTTTGTATGAAAATCTCATGCCCATCTACTTACCCGAAGGCGCGAAAGCGATTGGACATAAATTAAGTGAATTTAATTTTAAAGACAACGGTATTGAAGTCATTGGAATTAGGCGCGGGAAAGAAAAGCCCTTAAAACCAGATGGCAGAATTAAATTGTGTGCGAATGACATCCTCATTGTTTATGGACCCCCTGCAAATATTGAAGAAGCAGAAAAAATGTTAATGGAAGATTAGCAGCCCTCTGCCAGCATGCTCTCAGCTGGCAGCCAGGCTGTTTAATACGGTTGCGCGTTATAAAAGAACTGATGGAAAGATGTATGCCAGCTGAAAGCACGCTGGCATGACAGAATCGAAAAATAAAACTTGTGTAGATACTAATGTAAAAGCATGCTGGCATGATGGTATGGACTCGCCCACTTCAATAACGGCATCTAAAGTGCCAGAATGAGATTGATACATTTCATTCAAAAAAAGGAGCGAGTCATGACAGATATTACGATAATTGGTGTTGATATTGCAAAGAATTAT